>NZ_JAFMOS010000218.1 GCF_019049755.1 Rahnella perminowiae | reverse complement strand
CCATAATACAGATATTGTTTCTTTTATTTACATTTAAACATTTTATTGCTTAGTATCTGTGCTAAACATATTTTTATCTTATAGGGAACTTTCTGAATTTTCACTTTGACCCCCGTCATACCTATGTTAATTATTTATACGCGGCGCAAGACCGCACACACATCACATAAATAATAAAGACAGGGTAATAATGAGCAAATTAAAAACGTCAATGCTAATTGGCGGCGTCGTGCTGTCGGCATTATCTGCCAGCGCGCAAGCCGAGATTACTGTTTTAGATAAAAATCCTCAAAGTAATGCTTTGCTGGCACCGCTGAGTTTGCAGGTTGGCGGGAGTATTCGTCCTGAGTGGATTTTCAATAACGGCCCGGAGCCGGGTTATTATAAAAATGGTCACGATGGCGGTACCCGCTTCCGCTTCCGCGGCGATTATAAACTGACGCAGGATACCTCTGTCATTGCTTACTATGAGCTGGGCGTGGACATGGCGCACCTGCTGGGTATGGATGATCACTATGCCGAAGGCTCACGCCGTGACACTCAGCGTCAGTTATATGCGGGTTTTAAAGATGACCGTTACGGGACATTAACCTACGGCCACCAGTACGGCATTTATTATTCCGTCGTCGGGATTAAAAGTGATGTCTGGGATAACGATGGTCATGCAGGCGGCACGGGTATTGGGATTAACGGTAGCTACGATGGTGCGAATAAGCCAAAAAGCAGCCTGAAATATACCAACGACTTTGGTCCTGTGACGTTATATGCCAACTACTTATTGCCGGAAGATGAAATTCAGGCGGGCGAGAATCAGCATTATCGCCGTAATAATGGTGGCGGTTTAGGTTTCGATTATAAACTCACCAAAGATTTAGTCTGGAGTGCGGCTTACAGCCTGACTGATGCGACGGTCAAAGATAATCAATATAACGAAAAAGATTATCATCAGCAGCTGTCTGGTACGGCATTAACCTGGCAGCCTAATAACTGGTATATCGTCGGGACCGGCAGCTATTACAAAGATTTCGTGCCAAGCACCCGTGAAAATCCTGTCGATCATTACTTTGCAGGCAGCGGTTACGGCGTGGAAGGCTTTGTCGGTTATACCTTTAATATCGACAAACCGTTCCTGAAATCTATCCAGCCATACGTTGCAGCGGATTCTCTGCAACTGAAAGGCGGCGAAGAATATCACGCGAACCACGTTTATCTGGGCGCGGGTACCACTATCGGTTACGGCTTGTCTGTCTATGTGGAACGCACACTGGCGCACTCTACCGACAACGAACCGGATCAGACCTGGGTGACCGTTTTCTACGATTTCTAATCCGCACGCCTCGTGGATCATCAGGCCAGCGCATATGCGCTGGCTTTTTTACGTCTGCAGATCGGCTTAGTGCGGCAGTGCTTCCGCGACGTCTGTCACCACTATATCATCCTCGCTGAATGGCATTTCCAGCGTCTGATACAGCACTTCCAGCCGTTCACACAGAATATAGCTCAGCAGATCTTTCGCCTGCGGATTATCCAGCGACACAATGGCATAAGACAACGCACGGCAGTGATCGACGATCTCTTCCAGTTCCAGCGGGGTATTGTCGTAAAGGTTAGGCATTTTGGGCCTCCGGTGCGGAGGTAGTTGAAGAGCATGTAATTGTGAAGATATATTCCATTTCATTAACTCCATTGGATGCAATTCACGCCACCAACAGAGACGCCAAACCCTGGTGGTAGCTCGGGCGAAGTTGGCGTACCGATCCCAATGTTACCGGCCAACCTTACGGTTGCCTCGCCCGAGCCACCATAGTAAAGGTGAGCAGGGGCTGTGCCAAATGAGAGACGCTATTTACGCGAGCTCAAGCACTATTGGGATGTCGGAACGCCAATTCCGGTTGCGGATTTTGCCGCAGCGATGAGAGTCTAATACGTGAGGATTTGTACAGTAAGTGGAATTTTTAAGCAGTTTTCGTTTTTGGGAGATGTCTTGGAAATCGGAATGATTTCTGCTGGATGCGTTGCTTAACTGACAGATTTCCTGGTGTGGGCTAAATAATCCTGGTATCTTTACTGATAACTTTAGAGGTTAAAATTGTTT
>NZ_JAFMOS010000219.1 GCF_019049755.1 Rahnella perminowiae | reverse complement strand
TGCTTATATTATGCTGAATGATATTAATAATCATCCATGGGGAATTGCTTATTGTTTACACCAGACCCTGAATCAAAAAGGTTATCAAACCGGAACACCGGAAAATGATGCAGCCAATATAATGAAGAAATGACTGTAAGTAAAAATGGAGAAACCGCAGGCATCTACGGGATTGATAAAGCCACTGTAAGATCTCTTGGCCGCTCAGTAAATACACATAATGTTCAGGACCAGACGTATCGGGATATGAATGACGCACTGCATCACTGCAAGTCTGAGTTTGATCAGTAATCCTGTCTGACTTGATACAGATCATCGAAAACGCGGGTTATGTTTGATCGAATGATAATCATTATCGTTTAATACGGGGAATGTTTGATTCTTCAGGAGATGAAGCCCCTATGAACCTGGACCTCCCGCGTTTTTATGCCGCTGAACCGGGGCTGCCGTTTCCCGATCGCCGGGCAGTCATGCCCTGGCGGCCTCAGCAGCCCGTTCCGCCGCAGGATATTCCCGCTCAGTGGCAGGCGCTGTGCCAGCGTCCGCTTCCGGCCAATAAGCGTCTGGTCTACCTGCATATCCCTTTTTGCGCGACACACTGCAAGTTTTGCGGGTTCTACCAGAACAAACTGGAAGCAGAGGCCACGGAACAATATTGTGCTTATCTGATTCGGGAAATCGAACAGGAAGCCGCTTCGTCGCTGCATCAGTCCGCCCCTGTCCACGCGGTTTATTTTGGCGGCGGCACCCCCACCGCCCTCAGCGCGAAACAGCTGCACCGGATCATCATCACGCTGCGCCGCAGTTTACCACTGGCACCGGATTGCGAAATCACCGTTGAAGGACGCATCCTTAACTTTGACGATGAGCGTATAGATGCCTGTCTCGATGCCGGTGCGAACCGTTTTTCGATTGGTATTCAGACGTTCGATACCCGTATTCGTCAGCGCATGGGGCGCCGCGCGAACCGTGAAGAAGCGATACAGTTTCTGCGTAAACTCGGTGAGCGTGACCGCGCGGCGGTGGTCTGCGACCTGATGTTCGGATTACCGGAACAGACGCCGGAAAGCTGGCGGGAAGATTTGCAGATAATCCGCGACCTGCCTTTGGATGGCGTTGATCTTTATGCGCTGAACCTGCTGCCTTCTACACCACTGGGCAAAGCGGTCGAGAATAAACGCACTACGCTGCCGGATGTCAGCATGCGCCGCGATTTTTATCTCGAAGGCGAGGCGTTTCTGGCGCGTGACGGCTGGCATCAGATCAGCAACAGTCACTGGGCACGCAACACCCGTGAACGCAATCTCTACAATTTGCTGATCAAAAAAGGCGCGGATTGTCTGGCCTTTGGCAGCGGGGCGGGCGGCACTCTGGGTAGCCAGTCGTATATGACGGCGCGCAATCTGCAAGCGTATTACCAGCAACTGGATGCCGGGTTGAAACCTATTATGATGATGACAGCGGCAACGACCCGCGAGCACCGCTGGCGGCTGGATTTGCAGGGCGGCATCGAAGCGGGCTGTTATGATCTCAGCCGTATCGTTGAAGATCCCTTCCCGCTTGAACCCCTGTTGCAACAATGGCAACAGTGCGGCCTGATGCACAGCGAAGGCCCGCGTTTTAATCTCACGCCTGCCGGGCGGTTCTGGGCCAGCAATATGTTGCAGGCCTTACAAACACTGATCCCTCAACTGACCTTACGGAATGATACACATGCGCACGGATAACCTTCAGTCCCTGTTCGACTTTTTAGCCACACAACCCGACGGCACCGTCGAAGAGGCAGTTTATGGGAATTAACACAGCAAGTGTCTGGATTTTAAACGCTTGCGGTTATGCCATGCTTAAGGTTTTCGTCGGGCGCGACAGCCATCGCCAGCTTTTTGCCGATCGGCTGAATGCTTTTCGTGCCCTCCCCGCCATGCTGGCTGAGAGAGAGAAACAACCTTGAATACTTTGCTGATTTTTGGCGCAGGCAGCGGTGTCGCCCTGCATATTCAGCAACTGCTGGCCTCCGGCGAAGGCCGGGGCAAAGTGTTTGCGCTGTGTGATACGACGCCGGAGGGAGAACGGTTCTGAATTAAATGCCCCGGGAACGG
>NZ_JAFMOS010000220.1 GCF_019049755.1 Rahnella perminowiae | reverse complement strand
GGTTTTAATTATGAAAGTAAGCAGAATTGCAGCGTTGTTATTTATCTCCTTTACGGGTTATCCAGAGCAGCGGAACCACTCCATCACTTCAATACATCTTCTGTTGACCATCTGATTATTCTTGCAGGCGATGGCGGAGCAGGTGGAACCGGAGGAAGCGGTAGCGATAATGGTGGCGATGGTGGTCATATAAATCCCATGCTGCCAGATCACACGATCTGGCAGTTTTTATAACACGCAGTTGAGGAGACTTCTTTGTGAATATGAATCTTAAATTAGTAGCATTTTTGTTTTGTACTGAGTTTTGCTTGTCGGGTGCAGTACATGCTGAAGATGCTATAACGCAGAACAGTACAGCCACAATCCCTGTGTCAGCAGACCAGGCCAGTTCCCTTAAGGCAGTGACGGTAAAATGCGGGCATTCTGGTAAAGATGGGCAGCCGGGTAAGGACGGTAACAACGGGCAGGGCGGTAAAGGAGGTAAAGGCGGTGCGGCTGGTAAAGGCGGCACCGCCGTCCCATGTAGCAATTAAGGTAAGCGCTCTCAGGCAAATAGTGTTTTTCCAAAAAGGTGCTGCTTATGCGTCTGAAACTAATCTATATATTTACAGCTCTCGTTTATTTGGCGTCAACATCGTTCGCCCATGCGGACGCATCGTCCAGATGGTCATCAACGCAACACAACGTTAATGGATTCGTTCTGGTTGATGATTCTGCCGGGGCAAATGGAGGGCCAGATGAGTCCTGTCTCAATTACACCGAGTACGCACCATGCTGTTGAGGAAGAAGTTGCTCAAAAAATATTGTTTCAATGCGAGCGTCAAAAAGATGCAATTGGTTGGCCTGTAAGTTGTGGGGCCACGGTAAACGTCCATCGTGAAAGCAACCGGAAACAAACAGTTAGCCACAATCAGTTCCGTTAAAAAATGATATAGCCTGATTGGCAGCCACCTGGAAAGCTGAAAGTATCCTACGTTAAGCCAGTTTTTAAAGCAGGCATGACAGGCAGCTTTGTGCCAAAAGCGGAAGTCTGGTAGTTCTAGACCGCCCCCTGATATTCAGTGTCCGGACGCACGTTTCAGCGGTAAAGGTAGTAATATAGTATTTCGTTATTTAACCTTATCTGTATTAAGGTTATGTGAACACGAAACCAGGGAGGTGTACCGTGGTAGCAGTCGATAAGATAACAAGTGATATAGAAAACATTGCGAACAGAATTGCAGACATCATCATGTCGCCCACCACAATTACCGGATTAATAAACGGTGCGCTTACCGTTCCGCTCGATATGGGTTATCTCGCCTGGGGATATATGGATACCGATTCCCGTTATGCGCAACAGACACAACGTTTTCGCATGGCGGAAGCAATTCATAATGACATCCTGAATTATAAACATATAACCAATGCCGTAGAGATCCTATTTAAAGAATTCGATAAATACGCCTCCGTATCTCAGCAAAACAATGCCTATCGCGGTGCCGTTTCCTCAATGGCCGGGCGATTCCTTACCGCGAAACTTATTGCGATAATTGGGTCGGCGGTGCTGACGAGAGTGCCATTTATTGGTGCGCAAAGTGCCAAAAACTGGATCGGCAGGGTGACGATGATTCTGCTTATCGGGGGAATGAGCGAACGCTCGATAAGAATGTCTGAAAGCCTCGCCATCGAGGCACCGGAAATTTACGCGCTGCTCCGGCCACACGATTATGACCTCACCTATTTTTTGTTTGAACCCGCCGTTAAACCGTTTATTGACGCTGTCCATGCTGGTGCCACACGCGGCCAGCCTGTGTTTGACAGGATAATCGATGCTGTAGGGCGAAAGCTGCATGTCACACAATAAGCGGCTACACAGAGTTCTGAAAAGCGGGGTGAAAATGGTGTTATTTACCGCCGCCTGGATATGGAATTTTTTTGAATCCGTGTTATTCGTTGGCGGGTTAATCGGATGTCTGATGCTGCCCGTGGCGTGGCCGCTGAAATTCGTTTATGCCGCCGTATGGCTGATAATTTTCTTCTCAGTGTCAAGAGGCGTCGCCAAATTAGAAGACTATCGGGAAAGAAGTCGAAACTCAACATTAAGGAAATAAAATGTCTAACCCAGCTT
>NZ_JAFMOS010000221.1 GCF_019049755.1 Rahnella perminowiae | reverse complement strand
TTGCAAAACTCATCGAGGCCAATCATCAGCGTTACATTTATAACGCGGCGTTTAAAGCGGGAAAGCGTTTAAGTAATTTTGCGAAAAGCTCAGACATCTGCTGTTCCAACGCTAATTCGCTACCCTCGCCTGCCTGCACCGCCGCAAAAACCTGATGCTTAAGGAAGTGACGCCAAACCACCGGGCGCTGCGCGAGGAATGTGGTCAGCAGTTGGTAGCGTTGCGGCGTCCACAGCGTTTCAAACTCACGGCGGGCGCTACCCACGTCAAAGTGCTCCCCGTTACTTTCCGGCATCTGGCTGCGTAAACCCGCAGTGCCAACTTCATCAATCTCGCCCTGCTGTAGCATCACGCCGTACTGCTCTCGCGCGGCCCGTTCGCTGAGAAAACCGCACTGCACATCCTGTAATACCGCCTGCGCGCTGCGATTTTTCGCCAGGCCGTAGCCGCCAGCCCCGGGGCCTTTAATGGCGACTACATCCCCCGGTCCGCAGTGGATCACGTCGGTATTGCCGTGCTCGGTGACGCGTCCGTCGGCGTGTTCAGTGCGGAACCACGAGGTGCTGCCCGCTCTGCCGCCCGCCGCGCCCGCCGAGGAGAACACCGAGCGATTGCGATTGCGGGCGGTAATTGTGGTATTCGGCACGAACACCTCAAACGCCATCTCCGTTGCCAGCCCGCCGCGATACTCCCCTGCCCCGGCGCTGTCGGGCGCCAGCCCGTAGCGGTGGAAACGCACCGGCACTTCCGTTTCATTAATCTCAATCGGCGTATTCTTCAGAAACGCCGACAGGCCGCCGGAGCCATCGGGCCCATCGTGCTTCGGCGTGCCGCCCGCACCGCCGCCAACCGGACCGAGCGAGGCAACCACGCTGCGATTCTGCCCGTCGACAGTGCGGATATTGATGATGGAATTGCCGCCCGGCGAGTTAGCCGGCAGGCGCTCCGGCATTGCCAGAGAAAACGCGCCGACGGTGGCGATCTGCGACATTGCGCAGGTCAGCGAACGCATTCCCACCGCCGCCGGAGCTTCGCAGTTCATAATGGTGCCCGGCGGCAATATTGCCCGCATCGGGCGCAGCGTTCCGGCATTCAGCAGCAGTGAACAGTCAAGGGTGGAGAGCACATAGGTGACGCCGACCAGCGCCAGCGGATTTCGCCCTTCGCTTCCGCCAGCGGCTTGCCCTGCTCGGCGGTCATGATGGCGGCGAGGTCGTCAGTGTTGTCGAGGATCAGCTGATGCCATTTTTCCAGCAGCAGCGCACGCTGCGCGTTCGGGGTTTTCGCCCAGCTTTTCCGTGCGGCATCGGCAAAGGCAATCGCCTGCTCGGTTTCTTTCGCGCCGAGCGCCGGAATGGTACAAACCACTTCGCCCGTTGATGGGTTGGTGACCGGTAGCATTTCGCCGTTAAGCGCGCCTTGCCAGTGACCGTTAAAAAAAGCCTGCTGGCGCAGCAGTGTAGCATCCTGTAAACGTTGTGCGAGCATAGCGTCTCCTTAATAAGTTCATTTCACTTTAACGGAGGCGAGGCAATCAATGCTGCGTTATCAGGTAGAAAGAGAAGCTCGGAAAGAGGTTTTGCGCGGCGAAACGAAATTTTATGCTGTGGAATTCAAAGTGGCCGTAACCGGTAGGGGTTGACCTTCTTTTTCGGTCAACCGCGGTGTTTAAGGTCCGATCGAAAAAGAGGATCACCCCTACCGTTCTACGATTTGCCTGTTAAATCTGGAAATCGATCACCGTTTCTTCTTCGTTCAGCGACTGCGCCTGGCGCTTGATCTCTTCCAATGATAGGTTGGCGTTACACGGTTCGAGGAACTGCCAGACAAAATTGCACTGACAGAAAAAACTAACCTACGTGGATTTACACTGGATGAAACAAGAATTAAAGAAAGTCGTCAGTGTTATTCCGACATCATCAGGGTAGTCCGTGAGAGCCAATATTAATCCCTGCCTTAGTTTTATTCGCAGGTCTCCTATAGTGCCCCACTATTTCAGCCGACTCTTGCTTAAGGCGTGACGGTTTTCAGGTTTTTACGGCACCACATTTTTCGCGAAGTAATGAGTGAAGAAATGCGGGCCGTAAAAATGAGGACGCGGACAGAATTAT
>NZ_JAFMOS010000222.1 GCF_019049755.1 Rahnella perminowiae | reverse complement strand
GTAAGTGTTGTCGGTTTTATTAGTTGGGAAGTACCAATAACGGCCATCGTTTCCTGTCGCTTTCAAGGTAAATAACTCAAGGCGACCGTTGTAAGGATTACTGTAAATAAACGTCGTTCCCAGGCTCGCTTTACGATCGTTTTCTCCCCACTGTGCATAACCCATTAACGATTCGTTATTGGTTTTTGCTGTTTCCTTATCAGTGCCTAAATAAATCCAGTCAGCATTGTTGGTTTTATTGGTTGGGAAATACCAATATTGGCCGGTTTTAGCGGCGGAGAAATATTCAGTCTGATGGTTATAAGGGTTGTCGTAAACATAGATATTGCCACGCTCACCATAATGGCCATTTTCCGCCCATTGATGGCAGCAGGTATCATCCGGTGCGTCTGGTTGAGCAAACTGTGAAAGCACCTTACTGAACGCATACTTCGGTGCCTGTTCTTCGGTCAGACCACTATGGGTGGCCTCTACAACGCCCGCAGGTCCTGGCTGATCGCGGGCCATAGACCAGATACCGATCATCCCGAGATTACGTTCTTTCGCCTGTTCCATCACAATGTTGGCATCTGACAGATAGAAGGTTTCACCTTGCACATCGTTGTACCCGATCATCGGCGTGGTGCCCATCATGGCGTTAATTTGCGCATCAGTCTTATCGGGGTAAATTCCTTTCAGCTGAAGGAACATATTGTCGATAGCAGAAGTCGCACAATGACCATGAATATTCTGACCTTCAGTACCTGTGGACTTACAGATTTCGTTACCATAATCCATGGTCATGATGTTAATACCTGCCAGTTCGACGCCTTTCGCTTTCGCATCGTTCAGCACGTACATACCTTCAGCCGTCAGACCGGTAGGCAGAACAGGCAATGTGTACCAGACTGCGATTTTCTTACCGTCTTTTTTCCATTGATCCTGTGCCGCTTTTACAGCAGTATTCCGGCGCTGAACGATGGCGCTATCAGCCAGATAACCCCCCTCAATGTCAAAATCCAGTACCTTCAGATTCAGGTTTTCAACGATATCCACATACATCTGTTTCAGGTCATCAATATTGTGACAGGCAGCAGCAAGAGGCGCATTATTTGCACCACCAATGGAAACCATAACGTCCCCGCCAGCTTCACGTAATGCTTTGATTTTTGAATACTGGGCGTAGTTTTGCAGATTGTATGCTGTACCCCAGGTTGGCATACAAGTGTCTGTGTCTTTCGCCACCACAAATGCCATAGTGAAATGGTTAATACCCTGCTCCGTGGCCAGTTTAGCCAGATCAGGAATATCGTTTAACGTGAAGTCAACATAAGGAGCATAGACATGCGCTGGCCAGTCACTTTTTGCTGTACCGACGCGATCTTTCGTGCCAGTCCAGTCGACAATCGCTTTCCAGGTGTTGATGTCGGTTGGTGAAACCTTCTGAACTTTAGCCTGGGAAACGTACGGCTGATTTTGGAATCGAACCAGTGTATTCGCGGCATACAGCTTAGAAGCATCGAATACCGGCGCAGCGGCCAGTTCCTCATCGGTATATCGTGTTGATGCGTCTAATGGCTTCCAGGGTGCGCCATTGACCCCGTCCGGGTTCTGATTGGCAACATCTGCCGGATCCTTACCTACTGTATAAAATAAGGCCTCATAGCTCTGCGAGCCTACAGTGACCACATCGCCTTGATTATAAACGGTTTCAGCATTCCACGGTTTCGCCGGGATATAAGCTTGCCATGGGTTGCGGACATCAGGCGCGAAAGAATTCGCAGGTATTGTGGTCGTGGCCTGATAATTGGTTTCGCCGGCAGAAACAATATCCCCCTCCTGGTAAACTTTATCGGCACTAAAGGCAGGATAAGTAGGAGTGTCGGAGCCTGGAATGTCGCAACTGGTCGGGTTGCCATATTGCGTGATTTCCGCCGGAGTTGCATCACGGACATAATTCCACGGGTTAGAACCTTCAGGTGCGTCCGGAGTGACCGGACAATTGGTTGCCCCCACCCACCAGGCATTCTGATAGACGGAGCCATCAAAAATAACCTGAATGGTGTCTCCACCCTCCTGACCATTCCAGGCTTCCAACGCACAGGCGCTGCCTGCAACCGCCAGCATCCCCATACCTAACATGGCTTTGCTGATTTTATTAAATTCCATTTTAA
>NZ_JAFMOS010000223.1 GCF_019049755.1 Rahnella perminowiae | reverse complement strand
GGTTAATATCATGGATGTTTATATGTTGCTCATTTGCAATATATCAACCTGCCGGCATGGCATTTATGGCTTTTGCTTTGTTAGATCAGTGCCTGTCACCAAAATCCGTTAATTACCGCGTTCTTTTTAATTCTTTTGTGATGATGTGCTCTGGCATGCTTTCAAGCCTCATCATGATTAAAGTTGTCCCTCTGCTAGCTTTTGGACAAACATTATCTCGCTCTACGATGACAGATAACCCAACGGGTAAAATCCGATGGTTTTTTGGTGAAGCTATACCAAACTCCTTGGCTAACTACAGTATATCTGCCAGCGAACCCATGCTTATAATTGGTCTTGTCTTCTTTTGTATGGGCCTGGCCTATATCTACAGTAATAAAGATGGAATTAAAAAAGTTCTCTTCACGCTTGTTTTTATTGCTGGGTCGTACTTCCCTAACTTATACGTATCTGAAAGTTGGGCTGCACAAAGATCCATTGTTGCAATGTCTATCTGTATAGTTGCGGTCTCATTATTTGGTTTAATGAAATTTTCTGACTTTTTATTCACACACTTCAGAATCAAAGGAGCTGGAGTATTATCAGTTCTGTTGATTGCATCTGCCGGAGTGACCGCGACAGGAAATATAAATAACTATATGATATCTAACCAGATATCAGAGATAGAATCCGTAGCTTCTGAAATTAGTAACAAAGTAGATAAATCTTTTAGCGGAGCCGTTATGGTAGATATCTCTAAGCGTAACTGGGGTGCCTTTTCCCGTATTGTGAGATATGACGAGTTCGGAGAGAACTCTGTCTATGCACCATGGGCTGCAAGAGGCATACTTTTAACTATTAAGAAAAGCAAGGGATTCTCATACTCTGTACCCAAAAACCCTGTGATTTCCAATAGCAACAATTGTTCTGAAAACTGTATTACCATTCAACCAAATGAAGCAATGCTGAAATCAACTTTAAATTACTAGATATATGACGGATATTTTAGCTTCTGTTATTCTTAGCCTGGTTCAACAGACCAGGCTGTATGTCTTTTTCAGTAGCTTTATTTATTCCTTCAACAGTATCAATGTAATCAAGCCATAGATTCAGGATTTTTTGATCATTTCATTTCCTACCTATGAGTATTTTATTTACCAAACCATATTCTTGTGCTTAGCTGAATCTATCAGACATTTCTTAGTGCTGATGCAAGCTGGCTGATTCAGGCCGGTGTCCCGCGATCAGTTCTTCAGGAAATGGGCGGCTGGGAGTCGCTCGAGATGGTACGGCGATCGCGCATCTGGCGACAAATCATTTAACGGAGCACGCGAAGCAGATATACGTTATTTTTAGGGTTCCAGTCCCAAATCTGTCCCACTCGCAAATTTGGGAGGGAACGGCTGACAGTTAACTGCTTGATTTGAATGGGACGCCTTACAGGGCTCGAACCTGTGACCTAAGGCTTAGAAGAACGTCGGCGTATCAATAAGTCACTGTTTTAACTGGCTTATCCTGCATTCACAAGTGACACACAGGAAAGTAATGACATATCAGCGACACTCTTGCGGCACTATAGGTGCGTCACTAATTTGTCACTCACTCGTCAGCATAAAATTATCCAGGCTGTCATCGAATTTCATAATCCCCTCTTCATTGCTCTTTATTGATATCAGATACTGCATGCCACGATGTAGCGAAACCGGTTCTTCCACAACAAAGCTGAACCAGTCGGCGTAAACTTGTCCAAGCCAATACCCACCACCATACTCCTCGCGTCGCTGAAAGAAGATATATCTGCCAAGCGGTATCCAGTCTCTCACCTCTTCCCTATACACGATGTCGAAATTAGAATTCTTACCCATAACCCACCTCACAAATACTGTTCATGCATACAGCATTATCACGATAATTTTAAATTATGAAGCGGGAAAAGCCGGAGAAATCTCTGGTGCCTGATCAGCAACGAAAGAATGATTGATGAAGGTTTCTTGTAAGGGGCCTTATTGCTACAATCTTGAGACAAAATTCAAAGGTATAATTTCATGCAAAGACTTAAAAGATCCGGTGGCGTTCGAGGTTTGCTAGCTATTTTTGTTGCATTAGCTTGTGTCTGGCGAGCAGGTTGTATCAAAATGTATAATAAGGAGAAGTGATAAATAATGGGAAAGCTCCATAACCTACACTATTTGTGAGGGGTCGCTG
>NZ_JAFMOS010000224.1 GCF_019049755.1 Rahnella perminowiae | reverse complement strand
GTCATGAACGAAGTACTGAATTCCGCTTTTCTGGAAAGGGTTAAAACCATCTTTATTACCCATAGGCACCTACATACAATATTACTGTGAATATATACAGTACTTTGATGGGTGTCCAGTATGAAATTATTAGTACGATATCAATCAATAAGTTAAATAAGTTTAGCCGCTCGATTGGAGGGATAAGTAAGGTTTTATCAATAGGTATAACCGATCATAAGAATGCTATTAATCGGTTATAACGATCAGTGTATGGTTTTTAATACATTTAACTGATGAAGAACTACAGATGCTAAAGCTATGCATTGCTGTACAAACACATTCGATTGCCGAACCAATCACCAGTACTAACGGAAAGCTGTTAGGTGTCGAGTTGCTTACAAGAATTGATACCGGTGGCATTACAGAAAGTACATTCGAAATGGAGCACTTCATAGCCAGACTAACAGAGGATTCAAAACGTTCACTTCTAATTAGCCAGCTTGAGCAAGTACAGGCAAAGGCACAGTTTTTCATTGAGTACGGCTTAGTGTGTAGCATCAATATAGATTTCGATATGGCTGGAATCATCATTAAGGATACTGAGGTAAGTACTCTTGTAAGTATCCCACCAAAACGTCCCGTTCACTTTTAGAGATCTTCCGACATACTGATTATGTCCCCGAGGAGATCGCTATGCGTAAAAT
The DNA here is from genome assembly GCF_019049755.1 of Rahnella perminowiae. Taxonomy (GTDB): domain Bacteria; phylum Pseudomonadota; class Gammaproteobacteria; order Enterobacterales; family Enterobacteriaceae; genus Rahnella; species Rahnella perminowiae. The sequence continues at coordinate 1,504 of NZ_JAFMOS010000224.1, read as the reverse complement.
CCGATTCACCGAGCACCAGATCATCGCCGTTCTGAAGTCTGTCGAAGCCGGACGCACCGTTAAAGATGTGTGCCGTGAGGCCGCTATTTCCGAAGCCAGCTATTACAACTGGAAGGCGAAATATGGCGGTATGGAAGCCGCTGATATCAAAAAGATCAAAGATCTTGAAGACGAGAATCGTCGCCTGAAGCAAATGTTTGCCGATCTGAGTCTGGAATGTCGGGCACTGAAAGACGTCATCGAAAAAAAGCTTTAAAACCAGCGATAAAGCGTGAGCTTGTCAACTATTTGACCGCGCAGTTTACGATGAGCATACGCCAGGCATGCAGGACGTTATCGCTGAGCAGGACGGTGTTTCGTTATCAACCCGATACGCGACGTGATGAACCGGTGATCCAGGTGCTGGCCGAGGTGGCCGAGCGCTATCCCCGCTACGGCTTTAAGAAGCTTTTTCAGGTGCTGCGCAGGCAGGGTCACGTCTGGAACCACAAGCGGGTACACCGGATTTACTGTCTGCTGAAACTGAATTTTCGGCGTAAGGGTAAACAACGTCTGCCGGTGCGTAATCCGGCTCCGCTGGCAACGCCGGAAGCGCTCAATCAGAGTTGGTCTATCGATTTTATGCACGACGCGCTGGTGTGCGGTCGACGTTTTCGAACCTTCAACGTCGTGGATGATTTTAACCGCGAGGCTCTGGCCATCGAAATTGACCTGAGTATCCCTGCACAGCGGGTCGTCCGGGTGCTGGACAGGATTGTGGCAAACCGTGGATATCCGCTGAAGATGCGGATGGATAATGGGCCGGAACTGATATCACTGGCTTTGGCGCAATGGGCTGAAGATCATGGTGTGATGCTGGAATTTATTAAGCCGGGTAGCCAACGCAGAACGCATTTATCGAACGGTTTAACCGAACTTACCGGACAGAAATACTGGATTTTTACCTGTTCAGAACGCTGAAAGAAGCACGGGAAATTACGGAACGCTGGCTGAATGAATACAACAGTGAGCGACCCCATGAATCCCTGGATAACCTGACACCGGAAGAGTACCGGCTGATGGCTGAGAAACCGGAAATCTCAAAAAGTGCGTGAAACTAAAGCTGGGATACTTACAGTGGTAGTTGATATCATTTTAAGTACGAGATTAATGTGACGAGGTAGTTATGCCCGATGATGATAAAATAGATTCTATGGACAAAATTATGCAAGATTTGGTCTCTAAAGCAAAAATTATGGCAACCGTTGATTTTGAAAAGTTAGAATCGGAGGGTGTGATTGAAAAAGTGAGGGGAGGTTATTTAGTAAGGAAACATTCACTTGTCCCTGAAGCTGCAATGCGGCATTTAGTTAAGTCTATGACACCTACTAAAACTGGTGTTAAAATAATTTTATTCAAACCACCTAAAAACTTCATCGACTTAGCAGGTAAGAGTAACTGATTCAATATTCAAAGTGTAGAAGCCTAAACTTAATAGATAAAGTTTACAGGAAAAGCCCCATTT
>NZ_JAFMOS010000225.1 GCF_019049755.1 Rahnella perminowiae | reverse complement strand
ATTCAACATGATCGTATGTTGCCTGAGAGACTGGGAACGTGAAAAATTCGCTTTCCATCCGATTATTAATAAAGGTATTGAGTATATTACTCAAACTGATTTCTCAACACTAACACCAGGGAAGTTCGATATTATTCCGGGCAAGATGTTTTGTCTTTTTCAGGAAATGAATACCGTTCCTGCTCATGAAATGCGCGCTGAGTCACATTTCAAGTTTGTCGATATTCAATTTCTCTTGCAGGGAGAAGAAACCATCGGTGTGGCGCGTGGTGCGGCGGAGCATGAGGTGGCAGAAGACCGGGCGGAGAAGCACGACATCGTGTTTTACCAGGAAACGAATAATGAATCGCTGATTCATCTGGAACCCGGCATGTTTGCCGTTTTCTTTCCGCAAGATTTACATCGTCCTTGTTGTAATACCCAAAGCGAGTCTTTTATTCGTAAAGCTGTGATTAAAATTCATCTGAGCCTGTTCAGTGATGCCTTATTTATGAATAACCCATAGTGGATGATTGAAATTATGAAAGATGCTACCTCTTCTCTCGATGCACCTCTGGTTAAAACGGCCGCTCCTGTTATTTCACGCTTGCGCTGGGGCATTATTTTTATTTTGTTAATGGCGGCAGTGATTAATTATCTCGACCGTGCCAATTTAAGTATCGCCAATACGACTATTGCTAAAGAGTTTGGTTTCAGCCAGACGGAAATGGGTCTGCTGCTGTCGGCATTCCTGTGGCCTTACGCGCTGGCAAACCTGCCGGCGGGCTGGCTGGTTGACCGTTTTGGGCCTAAAAAAATGTTCTCATGGGGCGTGGGCCTGTGGTCCACCTTCACGGTGATGGCAGGTTTCGTTAATGGTTATTCCATGTTCTATGCCCTGCGCATGCTGCTGGGCATATCCGAATCACCGTTCTTTACCTCCGGCATCAAGATCACTCACCGCTGGTTCTCTGACAAAGAGCGCGCGCTGCCGACCTCCATCATCAATACCGGCTCGCAGATTGCCAATGCCATTGCGCCGCCAATCCTGACCGTGCTGCTGTTAACGCTCGGCTGGCGCGGCATGTTTATTGCCATTGGCCTGGCGGGGATTCCGCTGCTGCTGGTCTGGCTGAAATTTTACCGCAATCCGACCGAGCGCGAAGAAAAGGTGATCCATGCCAATTCTCAGTGGGTGCAGAAGTCGGTGACCGACGTTAACGGCAATAACAAGGCGAGCTGGGGGGCGCTGTTCAGACATAAAACCACCTGGTTTATGGTGATCGGTAACTTTTCTATCATGTTTACCATCTGGGTTTACCTGACCTGGCTGCCGGGTTATCTGGAGAAATCGCTGGGCTTTAGCCTGAAACAAACCGGCTGGCTGGCGGCCATTCCGTTCCTGGCGGGGATTTTGGGCGTGCTGTGTGGCGGGGCCATTTCTGACCGTCTTATCCGTCGCGGTGTGAAAACCATTACCGCGCGTAAGGTGCCGATTGTTGCCGGTGCTGCGCTGGCGGCCTGCTTTGTTGCGCCAATACCGTTCGTGCACAGCACAACATTGAGTATCGCACTGCTGTCGATTGGCTACTTCTTCTCGCAGCTGCCGCAGGGTGTGATCTGGACGCTGGCTTCAGACATTGCGCCGAAAGAGCAGGTGGCATCGATGGGGGCAATTCAGAACTTTGGTGGCTTCCTGGGGGCAGCCTGTGCGCCGATCGTCACCGGAATTATCCTTGATGCAACCGGACAGTTCACCAACGTCTTCTTCCTCGGTGCCGGTTTACTGATGCTGGGTGCGCTTAGCTACGGACTGTTCGTGAAAAAGCCGATTCTGGTGACAATGTCGAGATAATGACAACCGTAAGCTGCATTAAACGCCTTGCTATCGGGGTGTTTAATGAGTGCTGTTTTCTGACATTTCTCCGTTCAGAAGTGGACATACCAATCTGAGCGGGGGGACGTCTGACGTAATCGCGGCATGACGCGATTGCCAAACAATAAACAGCGCGCGAACTCACCCTTAAATCTGCTGAAATTAAAATGTATCGCATATTAGACGCGGGGGTTGAAACCGAGTATTTCAATATTCTGATGGGAAATGTGAAGGTCACCGGCATTAGACAATACCGATGCGGAGGGGGAATTAAAATGCATCGGGAAGACTTTCCATGCTAACTCGTTGAATTTAAATTATACAAAGGTTTGTTCAGTTTTATGA
>NZ_JAFMOS010000227.1 GCF_019049755.1 Rahnella perminowiae | reverse complement strand
GAACTTCCTTTTCTGTCACAATAAATTTCGGTATTTTCATTTAATACACCCTGTAAGGTTTAACCCCAGGAAAATAGTGAGTTAATATTGCAACAGTTAGCCCTGTCACTCAATCGTGCTGAGGCGCTCCCTGTATACTAACTCGTCTGTAACGATAAGGTGGTTTGCGGCGTTCCTTGTTATCACGCAGGCATCAGCGCTAAGTGATTGACTTTAACTTCAATAATAAGAAAATGTTTCCTTTCGCGCGGCTACCAGATACCACCGGAGTTTATTATCGCCTCTTCCCGTCATTTTCCGTTTATTACTGCCTTGAAACACCCGGCTGCCGTTGTGACGCTTGCATTGTTACTGGCCAGTTGTTCTTCAACACCACCAAAATCCCTGGTGACGCCACTTCCGCCAGTTGCCCGGCACCCTCTTCCCGACAAACCGGTATCGGGCCATGAACCCGTGCGTGGCGTCTGGCTGGCGACGGTTTCCCGCCTCGACTGGCCACCGGTTAATTCGGTGAATGCCGGCAGTGCATCATTGCGCATCAGCCAGCAGCAACAGGCGCTGATTACCAAGCTCGACAAGCTCAAAAGTCTGGGCATCAATACGGTGTTCTTTCAGGTGAAGCCTGACGGCACGGCGTTCTGGCCATCAAAAATTTTGCCATGGTCAGATATGCTGACGGGCAAAATTGGTCAGGATCCTGGATATGATCCGCTGCAATTTATGCTCGATGAAGCGCACAAACGCGGGATGAAAGTCCATGCCTGGTTTAATCCTTATCGCGTGTCTGTAAATACTAAACCTTCGACTGTGGCGGAACTGAATCAGACATTGTCGCTGCATCCTGCCAGCGTATTCGTGTTGCACCGCGACTGGATCCGAACTGCCGGCGATCGTTTTGTGGTTGACCCGGGTATTCCTGATGCACGCGACTGGATAACCAGCATCGTGGCGGAAGTGGTCGCGCGTTATCCCGTTGATGGCGTTCAGTTTGATGACTATTTTTACTCAGAATCACCGGGTTCTGCCCTGGATGATAGCCTGACGTTCCGGAAATACGGTCAGGGTTATGCTTCAAAAGCAGACTGGCGGCGTCACAATACACAGATGCTGATTGAGCAGGTTTCGCGCACCATAAAACAGCTGAAACCGGCTGTGGAATTTGGCGTCAGTCCGGCAGGTGTCTGGCGCAACGTGTCGCATGATCCGGCGGGTTCACAAACTTCCGGCGCAGCGGCTTACGATGAGGCTTATGCGGATACCCGCTTGTGGGTGCAGCAGGGTTTGCTCGATTACATTGCGCCGCAACTGTACTGGCCGTTTTCCCGCAAGGCGGCGCGTTATGACGTGCTGGCAAACTGGTGGGCTAATGTGGTAAAGCCCACTCATACGCGTCTCTATATTGGTGTGGCGCTGTATAAAGTGGGCGAACCGTCAAAAAATGAACCGGACTGGATGGTAAGTGGTGGCGTACCGGAACTGAAAAAACAACTCGATATGAATGAATCCGTACCACAAATTAGCGGCACGATTTTATTCCGTGAAAGCTACCTCAACCAGCCGCAGACGCAGGATGCGGTGCGTTACCTGAAAAGCCGCTGGGGAAGCTGAAATAACGCTGCCTGTTGTGTGGTTGCCTTATAAAGATATGCCGTGGAGCTAATAAATTGACCATGGCATCCATTTATCGTGCTTACGTAACCTCGGTTACCCGACAATGGTCCAGTTAGTCATGATTCTATGCCGCAAATTTAAGTAAATATTGCGAATATTTCCTGACCAGTTGGGGCCGCGAAAATCCGGGTTCAGGAAGGAGGCATTGTAGAAATGGTCGCGCCATTTTGCATTTAATTTCCCATGACCCGAACTGAGCGGCACCCCGGTGACCACCATCCTGTTCACTGTATCCGTGATAATAGTCGGATGAAAACCCATTTTTAAATAAAATCCCTGGCTGTCATCTACCGGTAATAATGAGGCGTTTTCGATATTCTGCTCCATCCCGTATCTTATGGCCGAAAATAAGAGAAGCTGACCCAGCCCGACAAATCTGTTGGGGTGGGATTTCGTAGGTTTGTTTGTATTTCCTTCAACATATATTGCCGAGATATATAAATAATCACGACTTCCCGGTTCACTTAGTACTACGCAGCGACCTGCTGCAACATCTTCATTTTTGTCTGTGAGTAGGGAAAAATTCATGGCG
>NZ_JAFMOS010000226.1 GCF_019049755.1 Rahnella perminowiae | reverse complement strand
CAGGCGGGATTGACGGGCTCTCCAAATTTGGGGACTTCAAAGAAAAGCAGTGGCACTAATTAAGACTCTGGCTAACGTTAAAAGTTCGTATGATGTGGCAAAAATTTAAAAAAGGGATTGATTTTTTTTTGCCACATTATTGTTCAACAGGTTACGTCATGCCCCCGGCCAGATGATAACGATCAACGTACCGGCGAGCGTCAGTAATACGTTAGCAATGGCATAAGTTCCTGCATAACCGAGTGCCGGAATGTTACTGCGTGCCGTGTCGCTGATGATCTCCATTGCCGGGGCGCAGGTACGTGCGCCCATAATGGCTCCGAACAGCAAAGCGCGGTTCATGCGTAAAACGTATGCCCCGAAGATAAAGCAAATCACCACCGGCACCAGGCTGACAATCAGGCCGGAAATGAGCATCTGACCGCCTACCGCGCCAAGACCGTTATTGATACCCGCGCCTGCGCTTAAGCCGACACCCGCCATAAAGACCATCAGGCCAAACTCTTTCACCATGTTCAGCGCGCCCTGCGGGATATAACCGAAAGTAGGGTGATTAGCACGCAGGAAGCCGAGCATGATCCCGGCGAACAATAACCCGGCAGCGTTACCGATGCCGAAGCTGAAGTTTTTGAACTGGAAAGTGATGAGACCGATCATCAGGCCGACAATAAAGAAGGCGCAGAAGGCCAGCAAATCGGTGAGCTGACTGTGTACCGAGATAAACCCGATACGCTCAGCCACGCTTTTCACCCGTTTTGCATCGCCGCTGACCTGCAACACATCGCCTTTATTCAGCACGATACTGTCGTCAATAGGCATTTCAATCTGGCTGCGGATCACGCGGTTAAGGAAACAGCCCTGATCGGTGAGGTTCAGCTGACTCAGACGCTTGCCGACCGCGTGGTTATTCTTAACCACCACTTCTTCGGTCACGATGCGCATATCGAGCAGGTCGCGGTCAAAAACTTCCTTGCCGTTACGAAAACTCGGATCGAGGCGTGAATGTGCGTCCGGATAGCCGACCAGTGAGATCTCGTCGCCCACCTGTAATACCGCGTCGCCATCCGGAGTCGCCAGAATACCGTTACGGCGGATACGCTCGATGTAACAACCCGTCTGGCGATAGATCCCCAGTTCGCGCAGGTTTTTGCCATCAGCCCAGGCGACCAGTTCTTGTCCGACGCGATAGGCGCGGATCACCGGCAGATAGACTTTACGTTTACTGTCGGTATCCAGGCCACGCTCGCGCGCGATTTGCTGGGCACTGGTGGGCAGATCCTGATGTTGCAGCTTTGGCAGATAACGAGCGCCGAAAATCAGGCTGACCAGACCGATGAGATAGGTCAGGGCGTAGCCGAGGCTCAGGTTATCCAGTTCAGGACCAAGCAGTTTGTTGCCGCCCATGGTATTACGCAGCGTATCTCCGGCACCCACCAGAACCGGGGTTGACGTCATCGACCCGGCGAGCATACCGGCGGTGAGACCGATGTCCCAGCCGAATACGCGTCCGAGTCCGAGGGCCAGTAACATGGCGCTGCCAACCATCACCAGTGCCAGCATGAAATAATTTTTGCCATCACGGAAGAAAATGGAAAAAAAGTTTGGTCCTGCTTCGACGCCTACGCAAAAAATAAACAGCATAAAGCCCAGGTTGAGCGCTTCAGTATTGATACTGAAATGCTGCTGACCCAAAAGCAGCGAAACCACTAATACGCCAATAGAATTTCCGAGCTGAACGGAACCCAGACGAATTTTCCCCAGGCACAGACCGAGTGCTAAAACTACAAATAATAACAGGATGTAATTCCCGTTTAACAAACTAGCGACGTTTATATTCACAAGGATAACTTATTGTTTACCAACAAATTCTTGATATAGGAGAATGTAAAGGATAAATTCAGAAACGGTATATTCCTACTCAAACTCACACCCTCTGTCGCCGATGTCAGTGGCGTGGAAAAGTGGGTTTCGGGCGTCATTTTAGTCATAGAACGCCGGTTCAGCCAGAGAAAAGCCCGTATAAATATTCTGAAAGCTTTTTTTGTGTTTCGCGGGAGTGCGTGGCACGTCAGGGAAATGAGCCAGAAGGCTCTGACAGGTAATAAAGAACACATTGGTGCTGCAGTTAACCTGTGAAATCTCGCCAACTTTAAGGAGGAAGAAAATGGCCCTTTGGCGAAACGTATTTGCGGCTGTAATTTGT
>NZ_JAFMOS010000606.1 GCF_019049755.1 Rahnella perminowiae | reverse complement strand
CTTGCTGAACGGAGCGGCTTCGAGACCTATGGCTCGAAGACCGAGAGAAGGCACCGCGTAGCGGCAAGATTTCCAGCCTGTCACAGATGTTTCTGAAACATAGCCAGCGAGCGGAGCGCGCAGTAAAAGAGCCTGGGGGTCTTGGGGGCGACGGCGATAAGCCGCCCCCAAGTCGGTGTGGGCCGACGCCCACGACCTTAAGGCCGGTTTGGGTGGCAACCCACGGTCTTGACTTTGACCTTAAGGCCACTCCCTCCGCCTACAAGTATCGCCCTTCCAGATGCGCCCGGAAGAATGCCGGGTTCAGCGTTTCGCCTGTCGCGTTTTTCATCAGCTGATCTGTCGTGAACCGGCTGCCATGCTGCCAGATATTCTGTTGCAGCCACTGGAACAGCGCTGTCAGGTCGCCACGGACAATATCATCCTGCAACGTGGGTATGGCTTTGTTGGCAGTCCGGAACAGTTGTGCAGCGTACATCGCGCCCAGGGTGTAGGTCGGGAAGTAACCGAAGCCGCCGTCGGTCCAGTGGATATCCTGCATACAGCCGTCGCGGTAGTTGCCAACGGTATCGATGCCCAGATATTCCTTCATCTTTCTGTTCCACAGGGCCGGGATATCATCCACTTCAATTTCACCTTCCATCAGCGCTTTTTCGATTTCATAACGCAGGATGACGTGCGCCGGATAGCTCAGTTCATCGGCGTCAACCCGGATAAAGCCCGGCTGGACGCGCTGGTTCAGCTTCATAAAGTTGCTTTCGTCCAGTCCTTCGCGATGGCCGAATTGTTCGATAACCAGCGGATAGACAGATTTCAGGAACGGCTCACTGCAACCCAGTTGCATTTCAAACAGCAGGCTTTGAGATTCGTGTACTCCCATTGAACGGGCGTTGGAAACCGGCTGGCCCAGCCATTCTTTTGGCAGATTTTGCTCGTAACGTGCATGACCGGTTTCATGGATAACGCCCATCATGGCGCTGAGGAATTCATTTTCGTTGTAACGGGTGGTGATACGCACATCCTGCGGGACACCGCCGCAGAACGGGTGCGCGCTGACATCCAGACGACCGGCATCGAAATTAAAGCCCAGTTTGCCCATCACTTTCAGACCCAGCTGGCGCTGTTTTTCGATGTCAAAGGGCCCCTGTGGCGCAATGCGTGTCTCCGTTTTTTGCTTTTCGACCACGGTTTGTAACAGATCCGGCAGCCAGGTTTTGAGATCGCCAAACAGCACATCCAGTTTCTGCGAGGTCATGCCCGGTTCGTATAAATCGAGCAGGGCATCATAGCGGCTTATGCCCGCGGCCTCAGCGCGTAACTGCGCCTCCTGACGGCTCAGTTTCACCACTTTTTTGAGATTTTCTGAGAAGCCTTCCCAGTCATTCGATTTACGCTGGATACGCCACGCCTGTTCACAACGTGCGCCTGCCAGCGATTTGGCCTGAACCAGGCTTTCCGGCAGTAAAGCGGCCTGCTGATAATGACGGCGCATTTCACGCAGATTGGCCTGTTCCAGGTCATTAAGCTGTTCGCCGCCAGCCTGTTCCAGCCATTCACCAACCTGCTTCGCGGTGAGGATCTGATGCGTCAGCACGCTCAGCTCGGCCAGCGCTTCCGAGCGGGCCTGGCCGCCTTCCGGAGGCATCATGGCTGCTGCATCCCAGCCTGCAATCGCCGATAAATGGCCAAAGCGGGACAAGCGGGCGAAGGTATCGTGTAATTTTTTATAGGCGCTGGTCATTGTGGCTCCCTTCCTGATTTTCGTTATTAGGCTGTTCTGCAGCCAGGTTGAATGTGGGTTTTACCGGCCAGCTGAAACGCAGGCTGGCACCGCCGAGCGGGCTGCCGTCAACAGCAACCCGCCCCTGATAAGCGACGGCGATGGAATGGACGATTGCCAGCCCCAGCCCGCAGCCGCCGGTGGCGCGGTCGCGGCTCGGATCAAGGCGAACAAAGGGCTCAAAGATGCGGGTCCGTTCTTCCGGCGGGATGCCCGGCCCGTCGTCTTCCACCTGCAGGCAGGCCAGTTCACCGTCGAGCCACAGGCTGACGCGCAATGTCTCCTGAGAATAACGCAGACCATTGTTGACCAGATTGTCGAGCACACGTTCCATCAGGCGTAAATCCACGCCGCCGAAATCGGTATTTTGCGGCGCGTCATAAAGGATCGTGCGCGCGGTGATCAGCCGGAAATCATCGACTTTGTCTTCCAGCCATTCGGCCAGATTAACTTTTTCCAGATTAAGTGCCACCTGCGGACGGTCCAGGCGTGCATAAGTGAGCAATTCGTCGATCAGCGCTTCAAGCTGGCCGATATCGCGGTTAATGGCGTTTTGTTCCGACTCCGGCAGATTTTCACTGATTGCCAGCCGGTAACGCAGGCGCACCAGCGGCGTACGCAGTTCATGGGCGATGCCGTCAATCAGAAGTTTTTTACTGGCAACCAGGGTGCTGATGTTGTCTGCCATCTGGTTAAAGGCAACGCCCAGCCGGTTGAGGCTGGATGTCGAATCAAAATCAATACGTTCGTCGAGATGACCGTTACCGAGGCGCAGCGCGGAATTCTCCAGCCGCAGCAAATCCTGCCAGTGTGGGCGCATCCACAGAAATACCGGCAGGGCCAGCGATAAACCGATGAAGATCAGCAACCCCAGATCCAGCAGCCGCATTTCGTGCATATAAAACAGGTACGGAATAGGGCCAACGACCAGTACGTAATGGCTGCGCGGCACACGCTGAATAAAGGTATATTCGTCATCGAGCGCAATAATTTCGCCATCTTTAAGACGCTGATCCAGTGCGGGACTGAGTTTGCGTTTACCTAGCGGCTCGATATGCAGTTTGAAAGACAGATTCAGATCCAGCGTATTGATGGTCTTGTTCCAGTCTTTTATCGGAATTTCCCGCAGCTCACTACGCATCAGGTAGAGCGAGCTTTTCATCAAATCGTTCATGGACTGACGGCCGGTGCGTTCTGCGGTGACTTTGTAAACCAGCCCGACCAGCATCGCCATTACCAGAAAACAGACCAGCAGTAACAGAAAGAACTGAATGAAAAGCTTTTTCATTCCTGCAAGGTCTCCCAGGCATTGGGAGCAAACAGATAGCCTTTATTGCGTACGGTTTTGATGCGAAAGGGCTCCAGAGTGTTGTCGTACAGTTTGCGGCGCAGGCGGGAAATCGCGACATCAATGCTACGATCCAACCCGTCATAGCTGACCCCGCGAAGGTTTTTCAGCAGTGCTTCGCGATCCATAATGCGCCCTGCGTGTGTCGCCAGTTCCCACAATAAATCAAAGTCGGAAGTAGAAAGCACTATCGTTTCATCCACCAGCGTCACTTCACGGTTAACCGGGTCGATGCACAACTGACCGAAATGCAGGGCATTGCCACTGCGGAGTGTCTGAACCGGTTGTTCATTTTGGGTATTCTGCGCCGGACTCTGACGTAAATGCAGCCGCAAACGGGCCAGAAGCACCGCCGGTGGCGTCGTTTTCAGAATGTAATCGTTGGCCCCCATTTCCAGCGATAAAATGTGGTTCATGTCGCTGTCGAGCGACGTAAGCAACACAATCGGACCGGGGAACACCGGCCGTAAATCCCGGCACAGTGTCATGCCATCTTTGCCCGGCAACATGATGTCGAGCAGAACCAGATCGGGTTTTTCTTTTTCAATACGTGCCTGCGCGGTATCGCCACGTGGTTCAACCAGCACGTCAATATCATGTTTACCCAGATAGGCGGCGATCAGGTTGCCGACTTCTGCATCATCTTCAACAAAAACGATTTTATTCATTGGCTTGCTGCTTTAAGAAATCCGGTGATTAGCATAACGTGACCCGCAGGGCGACGCTATCGTGCTAGCGTAATAGAACATGTCAGTTTTGCGCGGTATTTTCCATAACCGCAAAATACTTTGGTCAAATTCTGAAATATTGCCGTTGTCAGTTTCCGTTACGCAAAGCACCGCAAGCGACTGGCAAAGTGTCAGTGAATTATGCCATTATATAGATGAATATCTTCGGCGTTATACATTGATTAAATAATTGATTGACCCTGACCAGGAAGAGGAAGAGGGGATGAATGAAAACCGCCTGGTACCCGATGCGCGCAGTCAAAAAGTATCCTTTGACTATATGGAATACCTGTCCGCATCCTGCAAAAAGAAATGGAGTTTTGTTGATGCTATTTATGGCGTGATGCCATTTTTTGGTATGGTTCTGAAATCCCGTTCGAAAAAAGAAAAATCCAGGCAGGAAGCTTTGCGTGCACTGGCCTTACAGGTGGTTTCCACCCAGGTCAGCGACGAGACCAATATTGTCCGGCTGATAGAACTGGCTGAGCAGCAAAATATGTACAGTATTGATATCAATCTGCCTTACTCGCTGACGGAAGAACAACTCACAGCAATAAAAGTAGAATGCAAACACCTGGTGCAGTTAAGCCAGAATAATGATCATTTGTTAGTCCAGATTATGCAGATGCCTCCCCGGCATTGATTTCCCCGGCTGCATTCATGAAAAAGACCGCTTTCGCGGCCTTTATGTTTTCAGGCTTTCCGCTTATTTTTTCAGTTCTGCGCGTAAGTCTTTCACGTCTGAGGCAGAAACCGGCGCGGCGGCATTTCCCCAGCTGTTACGGATATACGTCAGCACATTAGCCACATCGGCATCGCTCATGGTGGCATCAAACGATGGCATTGATGGCGCGGTCGGTTTGCTGTCCGTTGCCACAGGACGGCTGCCCGCCAGCACTACGCGCATAAGTGAAGTGGCGTCGGTCTGGTTGATAAGCGGTGAATCGGCCAGACGAGGGAACAAACCTTCCTGGCCCATACCGGTTGGGGTATGGCAGGCAGAACAACGATCAGCATAAATATTCTTGCCAGCTATCATCGCCTTATCGTCAGCTTTTACTGGCTCAGGGGCGTTGTTACCGCTGTCATGTCCGCTGTCTTTCAGATAAACCGCCACGGCCTTAAGATCATCATCCGTCCAGTGACGGGACGAATTGGTGACTTCTTCCGCCATCGGACCGGAAGCAATATCGAAACGGTTAGAACCGGTTTTCAGATATTGCATCAGATCTTCCTGCGTCCAGTTACCGACACCGGTGTGTTTGTTGCTGGTGATATCCGGCGCGACCCAGCCTTCTATCACGGTCCCTTGCAGGAATTCACTGTCTTTGTCGCCGCCGAGCAGGTTCTTCGGCGTATGACAGGTACCGCAGTGTCCCAGACCTTCAACGATGTAAGCACCGCGATTCCATTGGGCCGACTTATCCATCTGCGGTTTAAATTCGCCTTTGTTGAAGTTCAGCCAGTTCCAGCCCATCAGACTGGTACGCACGTTGAACGGGAAGGGCAACTGGTTGGTTTCAATTTCATTATGCACCGGTTGCAGAGTTTGCAGATACGCCCAGATGGCGGCGTTATCTTCGCGTGTCACTTTCGTGTACGCCGTGAACGGCATCGCGCCGTAAAGACGTTTTCCGCCGTGACCGATGCCCTCCGACATTGCGCGCTGGAAATCATCGAAACTCCATCTGCCGATACCGGTTTGCGTATCCGGTGTAATGTTTGCGCCCACTAAACGGCCAAATGGCGTTTCAATCGGCACCCCGCCGGCAAAAGGTTTGGCGTCCGGCGTGGAGGCGGTATGACAGGCGGCGCAGTCGCCCAGGGTCGCCAGGTAACGCCCCCGTTCAACCTGTTCGAAAGAGCCATCGCCCGCCGCGTGGCTCAGTCCGCTGATGCTCAAAGCCACTAAACCGAGTGAGAATGACGTTAACTTTTTCATGCGATCATCTCTCCCGGTTTTTTCAGATAGTAGTTACGGATTGCATGGGCGGCTTTAAACGCCAGTGCGCCGACGGTTCCGGTCGGGTTATAGCCCGGGTTTTGCGGAAAGGCAGACGCGCCGACCACAAACAGATTAGGCACATCCCAGACCTGCAGATGTTTATTCACCGAACTCGTGGACGGATCCGCACCCATCACAAACCCGCCGACGACGTGCGAAGACTGATACGGCGTACCGTTCCAGTGACCTTTCATCGGGGTGGCCACCAATTGACGAGGATTCATCGCCTTGGCGATTTCGGCTACTTTACCGGTGCAATAGGCGGCCATTTTCAGGTCATTTGCCGGGAAGTCAAAAGTGACGCGCAGCAGCGGACGCCCCAGACGGTCTTTATAGTTCGGATCAAGCGACAGATAGTTAGTTTTAGTGGTGTAGCTACTGGCTTCACAACCGATCGACATCGAACTGAGATAATTGGCGACTGTGGCTTTTTTCCATTCGCTGCCCCATTTCGGCGTTCCCGGCGGAACAGGGCGGTAGCCAATGGGCGCTCCGCCGATGGGCGTTACGCGGATACTGCCACCGCCAAAGAAGCCCAGGCCGCTGTGGTCAAAGTTATCGTTATTGAAATCATCGATGCCCATTCCAACCGCGCCTGCGCCGATGAACGGGTTAAAGTTTTTGTCATCAAAGAAGAGCTGTACGCCGTTCGCGGTCTGATAGGCATAATTACGGCCAGTGGTGCCGCTTAACGTGACCGGATCATAGGGTTTGCCGATGCCGGAAAGTAGCATCAGGCGGACGTTTTCGAAGGTAAACGCACTCACAATCACCAGGTCAGCCGGTTGTTCCCATTCATCGCCCGAAGAATCGATATAGACCACGCCCGTGGCGCGTTTGCCGGTAGAGTCGGTCAGCACCTGCATCACTTCACAGTTAGTGCGGGCTTCGAAATTCTCCTTGCGGATCAGCGCCGGTAATACGGTGGTGATGGCGCTGGCCTTGGAGTAGTTCGCGCAGCCGAAGTTTGTGCAGAAACCGCAGAAGGTGCACGGCCCCATTTTCACCCCGAGCGGGTTAGTATAAGGCTCGGAAATCAGGGAGGAGGGCACCGGGAACGCTTTGTAACCCATATTGCGCGCCGCTTCAGCAAACAATGTCGGGCCATAGGGCTGATCGAGCGGGCGGGTCGGATATTCAATCGAGCGCATCCCTTCATACGGGTTACCGCCTTCATGATGTTCCCCTTTGACGTTGCTGGCTTTACCGGAAACCCCGGCCAGACGCTCGAAAGAGGCGTAATGCGGTTCCATTTCATCCCAGTCGGTGCCCCAGTCTTGCAGAACCAACTCTTCCGGGATGGCGTTAGCGCCGTAACGCTCGGTCAGATGACTTTTCAGGCGGAATTCATCCGGCTGAAAGCGGAAAGTAATCCCCGCCCAGTGGTTGCCTGCGCCGCCGGTGCCATTTCCCGGGTGAAAAGAACCCCATTCGCGCATCGGCAACGCGGTTTGCGCCGGGTTGTTGCGGATGGTAATGGTGTTCTGGCGGGTACGTAACATCAGTTCCTGCCGGGAGCTGTAGCGTAACTCATCTGTCACCGTAGACACGTTAAAGTCACGGGCGGTATCACGCCACGGGCCGCGTTCAATCGCCACCACATTCAGCCCTTCGTCGCACAACTCATTGGCGATGATCGAACCTGCCCAGCCGAGCCCGATCACCACGACGTCGGTTTTAGGTAATTTTTTTGCCATAATCGTGTTCTGCCCTTAGCTTTTTATTTTCCATGCGTCACCGCCGGAAATACTCAGCGGTTCGAGATCGAGTTTCTGATTGTGCTTGCCGATATAGTCGCGGTAGTCGTAACGTGCGCCGGGGAAGCCCAGCATTTTCCACGACACCATATTGCGGTTACCGCCGTAAATCGGGTCAGCAAAGAAACCTTCCATCGTGTTCTTCAGTGCAATGGCAAAGAACATTTTAGAGTCGATCCCTTCAAGGGCAATTTTTCCGCTCTCGAGACCTGACAGGATGTGATCCTGCTGCTCACCGGGCAGATCTTTGAATAACTTCTGATGCTGTGACCGGGTGTATTTATCTAATGCGGCCAGGCCAAGACGGTAGCGCTGTTGCGGAACCAGCGACGACTGATCGCCTTGTTCCGGCGTGCCATCCTGGAAAGGGCCTTGCATATAAAGCCGGGAGGCGGTGCCGTAGAATCCGGCCAGCTGGCGGTCAATAAATACCGCGCATCCGGCGTCTTTACCGCCCACGCTCAGATCATCGGCGGGCACCAGACGGTCAACAATGGCTTCCATGGCGGCGGCTTCGGCTTCGGTGAAGAACACCCAGCCATCGGTCTCGATGTGCGGCGGCGGGCTGGCGTCAAAGGGGCTCCACACGGGCGTGCCTTTGAGCGTCACCGCATTTGCGGCTTTGGCTGCACCCAATACTGCGGAGGCGGCCGTGAATGAGAGAATTTGTCTGCGGGTCACGCCGGGCAAGGTTTTTTTGCTCATTTATGTTCCCTGTTTGTACATATCACTTTAAGGTCCGGACGCACTCTGCCAGGGCAGTCGGGTGGCATCGGGATAATCGTTAACCTGCTAAGGATAAATGAAAATAGAATGTAAAGATAAATAGTTCGTTTGTTAAAAATGTTATTAAATGTGTGTGATTGATATCTTTGATGTAATTTTAGGCGATATTTTTTGCGATGTGGCAACAAATTAGCCCTGCGTTCACTCTGGAAATGAATGAGCATGATTTGACTGGCGATAAGGCGGTGTGTGGCCGTTCGTGGCGTGAAGGTTGAATTATGCTGACTGTACGGTAAGATCAAACCTTACTCATGAAATGTGTAAGGTATGACTGAAGTCACAGATTTTTTTTCTGATTTATTGAAGCGATTTGCAGGAAACACCTGCGCCTCTTTGCTGCTTGCAGGGGGAGCCGCCTTCTATGCTGTAAGCGCCAGTGCGCTGACGGTAGGATCTGGCGAATACGGCGTTCCCGGTTATAACCTCAACGGTTTTCTGCCCGCCAGTGACGAAAGTTCTGTTTTTAATAACGGAACCCCGGCCCAACCTTCCCGGATGTTACCCAGCCTCGGCAGCCAGTACATACAGAACAATACCGGGCCCACGGCCATGGAAAAACAGCTTGCCACCGCTCTGAAAGAGCTGGGAACCACGACGGCGGACAGCGATGATCCCTTACGGGTGCAGGCGGAAACGCTGGCACTGAGTCAGGCGGCGAAACTGGTGCAAAAAGAAACCAGCAGTTTGCTTTCGCCGCTGGGCACCGTCAGCACCTCGCTGGACATGACCGGCCATAATCTTGACGGCAGTTCCGGTCGGTTATTCAGCCCGCTGTACCAGTCTGAAACCAATCTGGTTTACAGCCAGATCGGCCTGCAAAGCGAGACGGATGCCACGGTTGGTAATTTCGGCCTCGGCCAGCGCTTTAATACCGGTACGTGGATGCTGGGGTATAACGCGTTTGTGGATAACGACTTCGACCATCAGCTGACGCGCGGCAGTCTGGGCGCGGAGGCGGGGACAGATTACCTGCGCTTTTCTACCAATTATTATCAGCCGTTTTCCTCCTATAAAGCCGACAGCAGCACGTCTGCGCAACTGCGGCGTCAGGCGCGTGGCTACGACATTACCACCAAAGGCTATTTACCTTTCTACCGCCAGTTAGGCGCTTCGCTGAGTTATGAGCAGTATTTCGGTAATCAGGTGGATTTGTTCGGCAACGGCACGCGGCAGAGTAATCCGTCGGCAGTGTCGTTTGGCGTCAATTACACCCCGGTGCCGATCGTGACGGTGATGGCTGAGCATCAGGCCGGACAGGATGGGGATAATCAGGATGTAGTGAAACTGACACTGAATTACCGGCTGGGGGTGCCACTGTCGCAGCAGTTGTCCTCACAGAACGTCGCGGTAGCGCGCTCGCTGCGCGGAAGCCGGATGGACATGGTTGACCGCAATAATATGCCGGTGATGGAATTCAAACAGCGTAAGACCTTGTCGGTATTTCTGGCCACGCCGCCGTGGTCATTACAGCCAGGCGAAACGGTACCGCTGAAACTGCAACTGCACGCGCTGAATTCTGTGGTGGCGCTGAGCTGGCAGGGCGATACGCAGGCGCTGAGCCTGACGCCACCTGCGAATAACCGGAATCCTGATGGCTGGAGTGTGATTGTGCCACCATGGGATGATTCCCCGGACGCCACCAACATTTATCATCTGTCGGTGACTGTGGAAGACAGCAAATCGCAGAAAGTCACCTCCAACTGGATCACGCTGAATGTATCCCCGCCACTGACGGCTCAGCCGCAATACGGCAATGATTCAGGGCTGAATTTCTGATCGGGGCCTTCGCTCCGCCCCTTCGCAGGGGAAGGGAGCCGACCTGGCCACTGAGGGTTTAGCTTTTTGCTCCTCCCCCTGCGAGCAGTCTCTTTATCAGATCTCCTCATCAAGAAGCAGTCGCAGAGGAGGGAGTCACCACACTTTATTACCCAAAACTTCATTTCCCTATCCTGCTCATTTCGTGGTCATGTAGTGGATGATGTTCACGTAATTCTTACCTGTCAGACAATATTAAACGACTTAACTACAGTGGGTGCAGCTATTGCGATTACGTCAGTGATGGCCGGGCTCGGGCTTAGTGGGTTAGGGACTGTCAGTGAAATTTCCCAGTTAGAAAAACTAGCTCCAAGACAGAGCACGTTAGCAGCAGGGGCTGCCCGCGCTAAGAAATTTTCAGGAAATTGGCCGACTGCGGATCTGGATGAAGCATTGAAGAAATTTGCCGGAAATCATCCTTTGGTTACAACTACGAACTCAGGAAAACGGATTTACGCTCACCCTGAGACTGGTGTACAAGTCGTTGAAGACTTAAACGGCGACTATTTCCGCATCAATGACCCCTCCCTGTCAGGCAAAAGAACCTATTTAGATCTTGATGGTATTGTTCCAAATAACAAAATACTTGAAGGGGGCAAGCAAATAGGAAGGACTCAGAGTGAATATAATGAAGTCACGCATTTTAACATTCCAGGACGTAAATAACATGAAATGTATCTCTGTACCGACCAGTCAAGATGCCATGCAACGTCTTGATCTTGATGTATCTCTTGAGGGAGATTTGATCGAAGTTACGATAACTGATGAACAATTTCAGTCTCTAATCGATACAGGTGTTATCAGTCAATTGAACCAGTTCATCGAAATTAACATAGACGAATTCGAAGATGAGAAAATTATCGGCATTCGTGATTTAACATTGGCTAAGAGTATTCTGGGGCAGGTTTCTCCATCAGATCGTGCCAATGCTGAAGTATTGGTGTCCCAAATAAATAAAGCGATTGAGTACAATACTGGCGTATTCTTTTATTTTTGACCTTAATACTCGGAGTGCTCCTCCACCTTCGCCTGTCTCTTGATCAGATCTCCTGATCAAGAGACTTCGCAAGTTTGTAGCCTTCAACGATATTCTGCAGCTTGAGCCAGCCTTCCCACATCACTATCCAGCCTGCACGACCCGTACGTTTGCTGTCGTATCAATGACCCATTTTCGCCAGCGCCGTTCGTAATAGCTGATGATCTGCCGCGCCTGGGTCACATTTTCTACCTGTAAAGAAGATCAACGGAGAAGGAAAAAGTTCAAAAAAAATCCCCGTCATGAATGCCGGGGATTTGTGTATAAGAGTCAGCCCTTCGCAGGGGAGGATTGGCAGGTGTTTAACGGCTAACGCCTGGTTAAAGCACATTACTCTGTAATACCCAAACTGCCGCTTCAACGCGGGATTTAAGTTTCATTTTCTTCAGCAGATGTTTGACGTGCACTTTCACCGTGCTTTCGGTGATATTCAGACGACGGGCGATCATTTTGTTCGGCAAACCTTCGGCGATCAGTTTGATGATGTCGCGTTCGCGCGGCGTCAGGGACTGAATATCGCGGTCACCGCTCGGGCGGCTTTCACGCAGGCTTGCCGCGAGAACGGGTGTCAGCGCTTCGCTCAGCACCATCTTCCCGGCGGCGGCGTTATGCAGCGCAGTGAGCAAATCTTCCGGCTCCATATCTTTCAGTAAATACCCATCCGCGCCACGTTTCAGGGCGGTTACCACATCATCTTCATGATTCGATACGCTGAAAACCACGATCCGCCCGGAAAGGGAGGTCTGACGCATGCTGTCGAGTGTATCCAGCCCGTTCATGCCCGGCATATTCAGGTCCAGCAGGATCAGGTCCGGATCGAGCTGTTTTGCCAGTTCGACGCCCTGTTCGCCATTACTGGCTTCACCAATAACTTTAAGGCGTGAGTCCAGCGCGATCAGCTGTTTCACGCCGTTGCGCAGCATAGGGTGATCGTCAATCAGCAAAATAGTGGAAGGGGTGGTGTCGTTCATACTTGCTCCTGGGGATTAACTGGCAGGGCTTCGGGCCGGAAACGCACAGTGACTTCTGTGCCGCCCTCCGGGCACCGGGCGACCCGACATTTGCCGTGTAAGGTACTGGCGCGATCCTGCATGATGATCAGCCCATAATGATTTTGCTGCCCGATGTCCTGCGAAATACCGTCACCGTTATCGCAAATATTCATGCTGATTTCGCCGTCATGACACTGTAATGAAAGCGATACCCGGGTGGCATTAGCATGTTTATAAACATTGTTCAGGGCTTCACGGGCAATGTGCAACAGGTGAATGCCCTGATTGGCCGGAACGGAACGCGGCGGGATCTGATAATCGAAATCAATGGCCAGGCCCATACGGCGTGAGAATTCATCTACGGTATGTTGCAGTGCGGCGTGCAGGCCGGGGGTGTTCAGCGTCAGGCGGAAGGTGGTCAGCAGTTCACGCAACTGGCGATAAGCGGTATTGAGTTCTTCCCGCATTTGTAGCAACAGATTTTTGTCTTCTTCCGGGAAGGCATCGGCGTGCATTTGCAGGCAGGCCACCTGAATTTTCAGGCATGACAGTGACTGCGCCAGCGAGTCATGCAGTTCACGGGCGATAGCCGAACGTTCCTCCATCAGCATCAGCTGTTGCTGATGTTCCGCCTGACGTGCCAGCATCAGAGTACTGGTGAGTTGTTCCAGCAGGGTGTGTATCAGTTGCTGCTGATCGTCATCCAGATACTGCCCTGGCGGCAACTGCGCCAGCAGCACACCGTAATTTTCGCGATCGTCGCGCAGGCTCCAGCTCAGGGACTCGCCACCGTCTTGTGCATGTTCACCGACCTCTGGGATGTCAGGCTGACGTGGCGAAGTGTGGCTGAATTCATTGAATACTTCCGCGCTGTTATTTTCGTATTGCCGCAACTGAATGCCACTCAGCGGAGTCAGTGACTGCAACTCTTTCAGCACCGGTTCCATGCGTGCCTCAGGCGGTGCACTGGTGTGAAGCTGACGGCTCACGCGGTACAGATAATCCAGCATCTGATTTTTTTGTTGCAGATCGGCGGTTTTTTCTGCCACGCGCTGGGCCAGATTATCGACCATTTCCGCCAGGGCCAGCGACATGCTGTTGAGCGAATCGCCGAGAATATCCATTTCATTATGCGCATCGCCATTCGCCACACGGTTGCGCTGATAGCGGCGGCTGAAATCTCCGGCGGTAATGGCGCTGGCCTGTGCGAGCAGGCTTTTCCAGGGCGTCAGCAGATGGCGGCGCAGGAACCAGATGGTCAGCGCCATCAGTAAAAGAGTTACCACCAGAAGTCCACGTTGGATCAGCGAAATCTGCTGTAAATGGTATTCGGTTTTGTGCTCCAGTGCCGCGACCAGCTCATCAAGCTGGCCAACAAAGACGGCAATATTGGCCGAGACATCCTGCGGATGCTTAGCCGTCAGAAGCTGGTTGCGCAGGGTGGTTTGCCAGTACTGACGTAATGCCAGAAACTGTGGTTGCAGATTTTCGCGCTCAACAGCCTGTAATAAATCGGCGCTGTTTTGATCAGTTTCCATCTGGCTGATATAGCGGGCACTGGTTTCCTGCAGCGGTACTTCAGATAACAGCCGGTAACTTTGCATGCGCAGCGAACCCGCTTTATTGATCGCATGGGCATTGCCCTCGATACTGCCCGCCATCCAGGCCGCCAGGCTCATTCCGCCAATGCCCAGAAGGCCGAGCAGCAGCATCAGCAAGGTGATCTGGCTGATGAGCGACAAAGAAGGCAGTACGCGTTTAAACATGAATAGTATTTCCTGAACCTATAGCGGACGCCGCAGATAACGTGCCGGAATGACACAAACCTGTACTGTGTGGGCATTTTTTATGATCAGGGAGCGTTTCCCTATACCCCTTTGTGATTACTCCTTTATTTCCATGTCATTCATGCTGTCGTTAACCCAAAGAACATCTCTTCGTCAACCTTTTGAATAAACGAAGTTTATTGATTTCCCGCCGGGTACTCACAAAGGATTTGTGGTGATTTTTCCGGCATTATCCACCTGCGTTTGCGTTGATTTGTATCAACATCCCGGAGTGGTGCTCTACCTAGTGTGTGCGACAGAACTCAATCATTACAACAACAATGCGTTGCCACCCGAGGTACACATGTCACATACATCAGCTTCACCGACGGAAAAACCGTCACGCCTGTTGCAGGACTGGCGTCCCGAAGACCCGGCATTTTGGGAAAAAACCGGGCATAAAGTGGCCAGCCGCAATTTATGGATTTCCGTGCCTTGTCTTTTGCTGGGATTCTGCGTCTGGATGCTGTTCAGCCTGGTCTCCGTTAACCTCAACAAAGTCGGTTTTAACTTCACGACGGATCAGCTGTTTATGCTGACCGCTATTCCGTCAGTATCCGGCGCTTTGTTGCGTGTGCCTTACTCCTTTATGATCCCGCTGTTCGGCGGTCGCCGCTGGACGGCCATCAGTACTGTATTTCTGGTGCTGCCATGCCTGTGGCTGGGTTTTGCGGTGCAGGATACCACCACGTCTTATAACGTTTTCCTGATCATTGCGCTGTTGTGCGGTTTCGGTGGCGCTAACTTTGCATCGAGCATGTCCAATATTAGCTTTTTCTTTCCGAAAGCGAAGCAGGGCGGCGCTCTCGGGATCAATGGTGGTCTGGGTAATCTTGGGGTGAGCGTGATGCAGCTGATAGCACCACTGGTCATCTCCCTGGGGGTGTTTGCGGCCTTCAGCGATAAACAGACGCTGGCGAACGGTACTGACATCTGGCTGCAAAATGCGGCCTGGATCTGGGTGCCATTTTTGATCATCGGTACCCTTGCCGCCTGGTTTGGTATGAACGATCTGGCCTCTTCCAAAGCCTCAATCCGCCAGCAATTACCGGTACTGAAACGCGGTCATCTGTGGATCATGAGTGTGTTGTATCTGGCGACTTTCGGTTCGTTTATCGGCTTTTCAGCGGGTTTTGCGATGCTGACCAAAACCCAGTTCCCTGACGTCAATATTTTGCAATTTGCCTTTTTCGGCCCGTTTTTTGGTGCGCTGGCCCGTTCTGCGGGGGGCATGTTGTCCGACCGCCTGGGTGGTATTCGCGTAACTCTGGTGAATTATATCGTCATGGCGATTTTTGCGGGTTTACTGTTCCTGACCTTGCCGGTCGGTGGCGCGGGCGGCAATTTCCCGGCGTTCTTCGCGGTATTTATGGTGCTGTTCCTGACGGCCGGTCTGGGCAGTGGCTCCACCTATCAGATGATTGCGGTGATTTTCCGCAAACTCACCACTGATCAGGCTAAAGCCCGTGGTGCCAGCGATGATGAAGCGCTGCGTGAAGCGGTTACCGATACGGCGGCTGCGCTCGGTTTTATCTCTTCCATCGGCGCGATTGGCGGCTTCTTTATTCCTAAAGCGTTCGGGACATCACTGGCCATGACCGGTTCACCGGCGGGCGCGATGAAAGTCTTCCTGGTGTTTTACGTGGTTTGTGCGCTGATCACCTGGCTGGTGTACTGGCGTAAACTGAACAAAGGTTTTGCGACCAAACAAGTCAGAAAATAATCGCAGCAGGCAGTGAATGGAATGAAAGGGGCTCCGGCCCCTTTTTGCGTGATCAGAACGCCGGGCACGTTTGGTATGACATCCGGGGTGGCCCCGCATTTCATGACAGCTTCCTCATGAGAAACCTACCTGTAATCAGTCATAAGCAATAACAATTCAGACTTTTTAAAACCGGTTCAGGGCGTTATAAATAACGGGACGATAACTGAAAAATGGATCCTGTGATGAAAACTGCCCACCTGGTTGACCCTGAACTGCGCCCGTTACTGGCCCTGATGCCTGCAAAAGTGCTGGAGGTATCCGCTTTGCCTGATATGCGCGCTCAGCGGCAGGCAGCGGCACTGGAAAGTTTATTGCAGGATGATGGCCTGCCTGTTTCCGTCGCTCATCATCACATTACGGGTAGCGAAGGCGCGCCGGCGGTGCGTGTGGTGGTGATTTCACCGCAACATGCACGCCAGGGGCGGATGGGTATTTTGCATATTCATGGTGGCGGCTATGTGCTGGGCAGCCCTGAGCAATCGATGCCGCTGACCCGTCCGACAGCGGCGCAGCACGACTGTGTCATTGTTTCGGTGGATTATCGCCTCGCGCCGGAAACACCGTTCCCCGGACCGCTGGAGGATTGCTATGCCGCGCTGGTCTGGATGACCGCTCAGGCAGAAGCGCTGGGCATCGACCCCGAACATATCGGTGTAATGGGCGACAGCGCCGGTGCAGGGCTGGCGGCCTCGCTGGCGCTGCTGACCCGTGACCGCAATGGCCCGAAACTGGCGTTTCAAAACCTGATGTATCCGATGCTTGACGACCGCACCGTGACCGATCCCAACCCGAATCCGGTGACGGGTGAATTCTCCTGGACGCGCGAGGACAACCGTGTCGGCTGGCACGCCTATCTTGGTCATGAAGCGGGTTTGCGGGATATTTCCTGCTACGCTGCGGCGGGCCGTGCAGAGGATCTGAGCGGATTACCGCCAGCCTGGATTGGCGTCGGTTCGATAGATTTATTCCTCGATGAGAATATCGACTATGCACGCCGGTTAATCCGTGCCGGCGTACCGGTGGAATTCAGCATTTATCCGGGCGGATTTCACGGTTTCAATGGCGATCCGGCCTATGCGCTGGCCCGCCGCGCACGTAAACAGCGTCAGGACGCCCTGGCCGGTTTTAATCCGCTGCGTCATCATCATGACTTTGGATTATAATCATCAGCAATCAATCAGGCATAACAACCGGCTGAATTAGAAAATAAATTGGATATCAAACAACTTATCTATTTGTGTAATCTCGAACGCGAACGACATTTCGGCAGGGCGGCAGAAGCCAGTTTTGTCAGCCAGCCGACGCTGTCGATGCGCCTTAAAAATCTCGAAAAAGAACTCGACCTTAATCTGATCAACCGCGGTAATAACTTTGAAGGTTTTACCGCCGAAGGCCTGCGCGTGCTGAGCTGGGCGCGTGAAATCGTCGCCGTCTATGAAGGGCTGAAACTGGAAGTCGAATCACTGAAACAGGGCATGAGCGGGACATTGCGTATCGGCGTGATGCCGCAATGCAGCGTGTCGCTGGCGCAGCTGATTAAGGCGGTCAGCGAGGCGCATCCGGGGCTGGATTATCGTGTCGCGGAAGTCAGTGCCGATCAGCTGATAGAAGCGCTGAGCAGTCATTCAGTGGATGTCGGTATTGGTTTTTTTGAGTTCTCGACGCTCAATGAGCTGCGCTTTCAGCTGGTGCCGCTTGATGATGGCGGCGTTGATGTGGTCTATCACCCGGATCATTTTCCGCAGTTGCAGGACATCGGACTGATGACCGCTGAACAGGCAGTCACGCTGCCATTATGTCTGTCTGAGCCGAGCCGCTATTTCCGGCGTTATCTGGATAATTTTTTCCGCCAGGCCGGGCTTGAGCTGCGTCCGCGGCTTGAAAGTACCTCGATTTTCCAGCTGATGCAGGGCGTGTTCGTCGGGATTGGCTGTGCGCTGGTTCCGCGCGGACATCTGATTGATGAGATGCATCCTGTACTGAAACGTTGTCCGCTGGATATCACACCGATGAGCCGTCACGCCGCACTGGTGGTTGCCGAAGCGGGAAGGGCAACGCCACTGGCGCAGCATTTCTTCACAGCCGCCGGGCTTTGGCTGGCACAACAGCAGACAGAAAAACCCGACAGATAAACCATCCTCCGACGGTTTATCTCCGCTATTCCTATTGATGAAAAGAATATTTAAGCTCAAGCTTTGGCGCAATATTGCGTTAAATGAATGGAGTAACACATGAAAACATTGAAAGCCGTTGTTCTGGCGATGGCCTCTGCAGGTATTTTGCTTTCAGCAGGTGCACAGGCGTCGAATAATCTTCTGGGACAACTGCAGCAGGCCGCCAACGAAGGACTGAACGGCGGCGGCAAATCCGGTTCTACCGGCACCACTTCTTCGCTGACCTCGTTGCTTAGCGGCGGCGACAGCGCATTAACCTCGACCAGCGCGAACAATGTCGCAGGTGTGTTGCAATATTGCGTGAAGAACAACGTACTTTCCAAAGCCAGCACTGAGAATGTGAAAGATCAGTTGCTGAGCAAGCTGGGTATCCAGACGGCAGAGGGTGCGGAAAGCCAGGATTATCAGCAGGGTCTGGGGGGATTGCTGAAAACCGGTAAAGATCAGAGTGTCGATCTGAATAACCTGGGGAACGGGCTGACGCAGGTAAAAGAGAAAGTGAAAACCAAGGCCTGTGATGTGGTGCTCAAGCAGGCGAAATCGTTTATTTGATTGCAGAGGCCGCTGCAATGGCGGCTTTTAACTTCAACTTCAAGGTCAAAACCGTGGGGTGCCACCCACACTGGCCTTAAGAGGCGCCTATCGCCGCGCCTCTTAAGAATCTCCGGCTCTTTTACTGCGCGCTCCGCTCGCTGGCTATGTTTCAGGTATCGCAGTGATAGCCGCAAAATCCCGCCGCGGCGCGGTGCCCTACGTTCGGGTTGCAACCCGCGCAAAAAACGCGCGGTTTTCCACCTCTCCTCCGGCGGAATTTTGGAACCGGCCTCAGGCTTCAACTTCACAACCTCACTTTCTTAATCTTTCAAAAAGCTGCGGGCGATTCAGAAATCTTGCTGAACGGAGCGGCCTGAAGACCGAAGGCTTCAGGACCGAGAGAAGGCACCGCGTAGCGGCAAGATTTCCAGCCTGTCGCTGTGGTTGCTGAAACATAGCCAGCGCGCGGATCACGTGTTTGAAAAAGCGAGGGGAGTTCAGAGGGGAAAAGCCTTTCCCCTCTGGTCGGTTTCGGCGCGACAGGCCATGTGATAACCGTTATTGAAAAACCGAAACTTACTCAATTCTATGTAAAGTCATTTATAGCTATTTAAAAGGGAAGCCCTTTCACTCCGCATAGACCTTCTCTTTACTCTCACACAAATCCTCAATCAGACAACTCCCGCACCGTGGCTTGCGGGCAATGCAGGTATAGCGGCCATGCAGGATCAGCCAGTGATGGCAGTCAAGTTTAAATTCGGCGGGAACCACTTTCAGCAATTTTTCTTCGACATCATCGACAGTTTTGCCGGGCGCGAATTTCGTGCGGTTACAGACGCGGAAAATATGCGTGTCCACCGCAATGGTCGGCCAGCCGAAGGCAGTGTTAAGTACAACGTTGGCGGTTTTGCGGCCGACGCCTGGCAGTGCTTCAAGCGCGGCGCGGTCTTCCGGCACTTCTCCGTTGTGTTTTTCCAGCAAAATACGGCAGGTTTTAATCACGTTCTCGGCTTTGGCATTAAACAGGCCAATAGTTTTGATGTATTCCTTCACACCGTCCACGCCAAGTGCCAGAACAGATTCAGGCGTGTTGGCGACAGGATACAGCTTTGCCGTCGCCTTGTTCACGCTGACGTCCGTGGCCTGCGCGGAAAGCAATACCGAAATCAGCAGTTCGAACGGGGTGGTGTACACCAGTTCGGTGGTAGGATGCGGGTTGTTATCACGTAAACGGCTGAGAATTTCGGTGCGTTTTTCCTTATTCATGAACACTTCCCTTTGGCAAACTTTCTTCAGCAGCAACGTGCTGTGCCGCTTTCCGTGCTTTCATGCGCTGATCAATAAGATATTTAGCGGCCAGCAACAGACCGAGGCCGATAAACGCGCCCGGCGGCAGCATGGCCAGCAGGAACGGGTTATCGAGATGCAGCACTTCGACACGCAATACTTTCGCCCAACTGCCGAGTAACAAATCAGCGCCGTTGAACAGTACGCCGCTGCCGAGAATTTCACGCATTGAGCCCAGTACAAACATCGCACAGGTTGCTCCGAGCCCGGTCATCGCACCGTCAAGCGCGGCCAGATGGATCGGACTGCTGGCTGCGCAGGCTTCGGCGCGTCCGACCACAATACAGTTGGTCACAATCAGCGGGATAAAAATCCCCAGCGCCTGATACAGACCAAACGCATAAGCGTTGATCAGCATCTGTACGGTACTGACGACCGAGGCGATAATCAGCACATAAATCGGGATGCGAATTTCATCCGGGATCCACTTACGGAATGCGGAAATCATGGCGTTGGTACAGGTCAGCACCAGTGTGGTCGCAAGGCCTAAACCCAGGGCGTTGGTGGCAGTCGAAGTCACGGCCAGCAGCGGACAAAGCCCCAGCAACTGAACCAGTGAGGAGTTATTGGTCCACAGACCCTGAACGATTATCTTTTTGGCTTCACTCATCACGTGCTCCACAAGGGGTGAGGTGGGAAAGCTGAGACGGTACCGTCCCGATAAACAGCGCCGTGCGTTTTACGGTGCGAACGACGGCGCGCGGTGTAATGGTCGCACCGGTAAACTGATCAAACATACCGCCGTCTTTCTTCACGGCCCAGCGCTCATCGCCTGCACCGTTAACGGTCTGATTGGCGAAATGCTTGATCCAGTCTGAAATGCGCACTTCAATTTTGTCACCCAGCCCCGGCGTTTCATGCTGTTCCAGCACGCGGGAACCGTAAACTTTGCCATGAAAATCAGCCGCCACCAGTAACCGGATCGCACCGGAATAACCATCAGGCGCAGTGGTTTCAACCACCGCGGCCACAGGCTGTCCGTTTTTGCGCGCCAGATACATACGGTGCGGCGTCATGTTACCCAGTGCCTCATCAGTGACGTTGTAACATTCGTTTTGCATGTCATTGTCGTACACGCCTGCAGGGATCACCTGATCAAACAATATTTTTTGCTGTAACAGCGCCTGATGTTCAATCGTCGGCTTGGTCATCAGGTTGACCAGAGCCGTCATCCCGGTCATCAGTGCGCCAAAGAAAGCCAGAATCAGGCCGTGGCGTCGCATGGTTGCTAACATCATTCTTCCTCAGCGATGCCCGTAAACACGTGGTTGTGTATAGTGATCAATCAGTGGCACAGTAATATTGGCCAGTAAAACCGCAAAAGCGATGCCATCCGGATAACCGCCATAACTGCGGATCAGCCACACCAGTAAACCAATCAGCGCACCGAAAATCAGGCGGCCTTTAGGGGTAGTGGAGGCTGTCACCGGATCGGTGGCGATAAAGAATGCACCCAGCATGGTCGCGCCGGAGAACAACCCGACCAGCGGTGAAGAGTAGCTTTCCGGTGCCAGACCCCACGCGATACCCGCGCATACAGTCAGCATACCTAACAGGGCGACCGGAATGTGCCAGCTGATGATTTTGCGCCACATCAGGAACAGCCCGCCGGCGAGGAAACCCAGGTTAATCCACTGCCAGCCGAGACCGGCCAGCGTGCCGCTAAACAATGGCGTACTCAGGATCTGATCGGCGCTATGGCCGGAGCGCAGACCGGTTTTAAACGCATCCAGCGGTGTTGCCTGCGTCACGCCATCGACGTTCATATTGAGCTGATAGGCGGTCAGATCCAGACTGTTATGCCCGGTGAAAATAGTCAGCAGTGTATCGGTGAAGCCTGCGTGATGGTGTTGCAGGGTATCAGGCGGCAACCAGGTGGTCATTTGCACCGGGAAAGAAATCAGCAGTACCACATAACCTACCATGGCTGGGTTAAACGGATTCTGACCCAGACCGCCATAAAGTTGTTTGGCAATAATGATGGCGAAAATCGTGCCGAGTACCACCATCCACCACGGGCCCAGCGGCGGCAGGCTGATACCCAGCAAAACCGCGGTCAGCAGGGCGCTGTTATCCCCCAGACGTTTTGTCACCGGCTGTTTTCGCAGTTGTAACACGGCGCCTTCTGCCAGCAGAGCAATCACGATAGCCAGTGTCAGTTGTATCAGCGTGCCGTAACCGAAGAACCAGACCTGAGCGATCAGGCCGGGAATACACGCCAGGATCACCATCATCATGATGGTGCTGGTGTTCTGGCGATTATGCGTAAAAGGTGAACTTGCGATCCTGAAGGCCATCTATTCCTCGTTAGACATTGTTTGGGCGGCTTTACGGGCCTTAACCCGGGCGATCGCCGCAGCCACGGCGGCTTTGCGTGGATCGCTTTCTTGTTGTTTTGGCTCGGTTTCTTCTGTGTCCTGCGCGGCCGCTTTTTTGGCTTTGGCGCGGGCGATGGCAGCGGCTACTGCCGCCTTGCGTTTGTCGTCTGCGGAAGGTTCGGCAGGTGACGCTGTCACGTTTTCTTCACCGGCAGGCTGATGTGATGCTGCGGCTTTCTTCGCTTTTACACGGGCAATCGCGGCAGCCACGGCGGCCTTGCGGGCATCTTCCTCAGCGGGCGGCTGAGAAACGGCAAGCTCACTTTCTCTGGCTTCAACAACCACGCCAGTGTTGCCGGCTTTCTTCGCTTTCACCCTGGCAATCGCGGCAGCCACCGCGGCCTTACGGGCATCTTCCTCAGCGGGCGGTGCTGTTTCAGCCACCGGTTCAGAGGCCACAGGGATATCCTGCTGCGCGGCAGCTTTTTTAGCTTTAGCGCGGGCAATTGCCGCCGCCAGTGCGGCCTGGCGCGGATCGACTTCCGGCGTGTCAGCCACGGGTTTTTCTTCTACAGGGGCTTCTGCTGCCGGTGTCTCGCTGAGTTTTACAGCCGCTTTCTGATGCTTTTCTTCCCGCGCTAATTTTTCACGCTCCATACGCGCCTGTTTGGCTTCGAAACGCGCTTTGGCTTCCGTGGCACGTGCGCTTTCGTTATCGATGGCGCGGATTTCAGCCTTTTCCTGACGGTAATACTGCACCAGCGGAATATTGCTCGGGCAGACATAGGCACAGGCGCCGCATTCGATGCAGTCGAACAGATTATGCTTGCGTGCTTTCTCGTGTTCCTCGCCTTTACTGAACCAGTAAAGTTGTTGCGGCAATAAACCGGCCGGACAGGATTCCGCGCACAGGCTGCAACGGATGCAGGCTTCTTCCGGCCCGGGCTGTCCCAGTTCGGATTCGGACGGTGCCAGCAAACAGTTGGAAATTTTGACCACGGGTACGTTGAGCGACGGCAGGGTAAAGCCCATCAGCGGACCGCCCATGATCACCATCTTTTTATTACCCTGCGGTTGTAACTGACCTTCCTGCATCAGGTGCTCAATGGGGGTACCCAGACGCGCCCAGACGTTGCCCGGTTTTGCCATTGCTTCACCGGTCAGCGTGACCACGCGTTCAATCAGCGGTTCGCCGTCAATGATGGCGCGTTTAATGGCAAACACAGTGCCGACGTTTTGCATCAGCACGCCGATGGACGACGAGTGATGGCCTTTTGGCACCTCGAGGCCGGTCAGGATTTTAGTCAGCTGTTTGGCACCGCCGGACGGGTATTTGGTCGGGATCACCCGCAGCTCGAAACGCACACCGTCGGAGATTTCAGCGCTGATCGCCGCTTTTAGTGCGGCAATCGCTTCAGGTTTGTTGTCTTCGATGCCGATCAGCACACGTTCAGGATGCAACATGTGACAGAGGATGCGCGTACCCTGGAGGATTTCCATGGCATGTTCCTGCATCAGCCGGTCATCGGCAGTGATGTAAGGCTCACATTCGGCAGCGTTGAGGATCAGTGTGCGGGTCGAGGTCAGGCCGCCCGCCAGTTTACTTGCTGTCGGGAAACCGGCGCCACCCAGCCCGGCAATACCGGCCTGACTGATGCGCTGATTCAGTTCTTCAGCAGTAAGCTGACGGTAATCGGCCACGAATTCACGGTCACACCAGGTGTCCTGGCCGTCGGCGTCGATTAACACACAAAGCTCTTTCAGGCCGGAAGGGTGCGCAGTAATGTGTGGCCCGATGGCGGTAATCACGCCTGAGGTCGGCGCATGAACCGGTACGGTACGGCCACGACCGGTGGTCAGCGGCTGACCTTTTAACACGCGGTCGCCGGGTTTCACACACAGCTCACCTTCAGGACCAAGATGTTGCTGAAGCGGGATGATAAAGCGCTCAGGCAGTGGCACGTTGCGCAACGGAACGTGGCTTGACTGAGTCTTCATTTCCGGCGGATGAATACCGCCGTCGAAGTCCCAGATCTTGTCTTTTTTGAGCGCCGCAAACAGATTAAACATGTTACTCCGCATGGATGACCTGAACCGGAATGGATTTCAAATCCCACTTCCAGTTTGCGGTGGTGGTTTTTACCGGCAGCATTTCGATGCAGTCCGTCGGGCAGGGCGCGACGCACAGGTCACAGCCGGTACATAAATCGGTAATCACGGTATGCACGGCACGGGTGGCCCCTACAATGGCATCAACCGGACATGCCTGAATGCACTTGGTGCAGCCGATGCAGTTGCTTTCGTCAATGTAGGCCACTTTACGCACCGGTACCGCAGCCGCGGCGTCTTCACCCATCGGCTGAGGTTCAACGTTAAGCAGGGTTGCCAGCTTGAGCATGACTGCTTCGCCGCCCGGCACGCATTTATTGATGTTGTCGCCATTGGCGACCGCTTCGGCATAAGGTTTACAGCCGGGATATCCGCATTGCGCACACTGGCTCTGCGGCAGAATATCGTCAATCTGATCGACAACCGGGTTGCCTTCGACGGCAAAACGACGCGAGGCGTAACCCAGCAGCAGGCCAAAAACCAGCGCCAGAGCGGTCAGCGCGCCAATTGCTACCCATAATTCAAACATTAGAATTTCACCAGACCCGTGAAGCCCATAAAGGCCAATGACATCAGGCCGGCCGTGACCAGCGCAATCGAAGAACCTTTGAACGGTGCCGGAACATCAGCGACGACCAGACGTTCGCGAATGGCAGCGAACAGCACCATGACCAGCGAGAAGCCCAGTGACGCGGCAAAACCGTACAGCGCGGATTGCATAAAGTTGAACTGCTGGTTGATGTTGAGCAACGCCACACCGAGCACGGCACAGTTAGTGGTGATAAGCGGCAGGAAAATACCCAGCAGCCGATACAACGACGGGCTGGTTTTACGCACGACCATTTCGGTGAACTGCACGACAACGGCGATCACCAGAATAAAGGCCATGGTGCGCAGATACACCAGCCCCAGCGGCATCAGAACAAAAGTGTTGACGATCCACGAGCAGATATTGGACAGGGTGATCACGAAGGTGGTGGCGAGCCCCATCCCGATAGCCGATTCCAGTTTCCTGGACACGCCCATAAACGGGCACAGGCCAAGAAATTTGACCAGCACAAAGTTATTGACCAGCACGGTGCCGACGAAGAGTAATAAATAAGAGGTCATAGCAATTGCCCGGACATAATAATCATTAAAAAATTCAGGGTTATTCCGTAAAGGTTTCTTTTACCCGCAGTGAGCGCTTAAAATAAGGCACAAAGACGGCGGCGGCCAATAAAGGTAACAATAAGTTACGCACGGCCAAATCATCGGTAACCGGTGAGAATGCAAAGGCTTTTACTGCCAGAAGCACGGTGCACAATAACCAGATAATATACATTTTAGGTAACGCTCTGGCGCGCTTACAAAATTGCCATAATACCGCAACGGTAAATAACCCCATCGCCAACGTGGTCACTACAGAGAAATACCATTGCAGGGTAAATGCCTGCGAGTTGGTGATTAAATATTCACGCGATTCCGGTACAAATAATGCCATTGAAAACAGAAACAGCATTAATACGACGCTGAGCAGCGTCACAATCAGATACGCCATCGGGGCCAGTAACCACCCGCCAATACGTTTATAGCCCGGATTATTCGACATAAAAGCTTTTCTCACGCTGGTTTTGCCATCAAATCAGCACAGGGAAACTTCCCCGACCTTCAAGGCGCAGTAGCTTAACCCGAGTTCGCTTCAGCCGATATCGTATTTATGTGATCAATACCTTAATCCTTCCGCCGTCTCTGCGTTGACTGCCTTCACACGCCCCGGTCACAGACTTTTGTATGCTCCGGGGACACGCTCAGTGAACGCACTGATACAGCCTGAACGATTCAGGAATTAAAAGCGGGGAGGACTAGTGCACCGGCACCAGAATTTCGGTGGCGACGATCACCACAATCAGGCCAACCAGCACGGGAACGGAGGTCCGTTTAACCACTTCAAAAGGCGAGATTTTTGCCATGCCGGCCACTGCGACCACAACGCCGGAAACCGGGGAAAGGGTCCGGCCCAGGTTGGACGCCTGCAACATCGGAATGACCAGGTATTCCGGATTAATGCCCATTTTCGTCGCCAGTTTAGGGATGAGTTCAACGAAGGCATAGAACGACGCATTGCCGGATCCGGTCGTCATGGCGGCAAGCACGGTGATCACCACCAGTACCAGCATCATAACGATGCTGCCGGAACCGAAGTTTTGCGCCAGTCCGATCAGGCTGCTGATAAACCCGACAGTACTTAAACCCTGAGCAAACACGCCTGCCGCGACCAGCAACATCACGACGTTGGCGAATGCATCGGCCATGCCGCGATACGCCACGTCCAGACCGGCGAATACCGCTTTGCCGCTACGGTTACGCACGGTTTCAATCAGGGCGGTCAGCAGCATGCAGATCACCAGAATGGTGATGATATGCAGATTCGGCCCCCATTTTCCGTCAAAAATCAGCACACCGATAATCGGCGTGAAAGGCAAAATGGCGTAGAAAGCCGGAGCATTGGTTTCAGCCACATCGTCAGCATTTGAATCGACCGTATCCACCTGGGCTGTGGTATCGCGTTTATCCAGATAGCGTTGCCAGAAGAAATGCGCGACAGCCATTGCGGCGATGGCGGCAATCGAAATAGGCAGGGTGACTTTAAAGGCAAAATCCACCAGCGGCATGTTCGCCGCCTGCGCGGCCAGCACAACGTCACCGGATGTTGGCGAAAGGATGATTGCCGCAGGGGATGCACAAATCGCCGCCGCCGCGCCCCGGCTGATGCCGACGTTGACCATTATCGGGAACAGTGTCGCCATCAGTAACACGCCCAGACCGGTGGCGGAAGATACCGCCAGCGACATCAGACACGCCAGGATATAAGCCGCAACCATCAGAATGTACGGTGAGTTGATCATCTGTAACGGACGCGATGCCAGTTTGACGACCACATCATTGGCCCCAATATGTGTCATATAGGCCGCGAATCCGCACAGCATCATAATCATCATTCCCAGATCGCCACCGCGGCTCATCAGCAGAATTTTGACGTATTCAACGATATCTGTGGCATTCCAGCCGGTACTTTTTGTGCCTTCCGGCAGGATACTGTGGCCCATCATTGCACTGATAATCAGCAGCAATAAGCCACCTACCATCAGCACGCCGGTGGGTGAATAGCCTTTAATGATATAGCGTCCGACAAAGACGGCGACCACCAGCCCGATCAGTAATTCCAGCATTATTGTATTCCCCGAGATTAAATATGGATCCAAGTGAAAGGCGGGCACTTTGCCGAAATAGCTCACCGGGCGTAATGACGCTTATCAATTATGGGTGATGAAAAAGCGGGGAATATTTAAATTTGTGATGCTTAACGGGGGATCACGGGGGGGCGTTTAAAACAAACTTCAAG
>NZ_JAFMOS010000228.1 GCF_019049755.1 Rahnella perminowiae | reverse complement strand
CCAATAGCTGAATCAGGTGAAATAATTATGTCGGTAATGCGCTGTGCTATCTCTTCTGAATTATCCATAAGGCGCCCTTTGAAGTCCGTTTGTTTGGCGTTTTTCTAGAGGGTATATTGACTTAAGCCAAATGGCAATGGCTAAAAAACGTGCGAAAGTTTGGTGCGGAAAATATCTTCTTTAATCAGTTTCTGAAAATTAGCTGAATGTATAAGATGATGTACGCATTCTTTAGAATGAGGAAAATTGCCCGTATCCCAACAACTCCACTCGGGTTTATCATCTGAATGAGTTTTTAACGACACCTCCCTCTTTCTGCGCTATGTTTTTCTCCTTTGTTCTCTTTCTTTCAGGAGTTTGCTATGAGCCAGCCTTCGCTAATTTTGTATTCCGACGCCAATTTTTTCAGTCCTTACGTGATGTCGGCTTTTGTCGCGTTAACCGAAAAAGGCATTCCCTTTGAACTGGAAAAGGTGGATCTGGCTAATGCAGAAAACCTGAAAGAAAATTATTCGGCGATTTCCATCACCCGCCGCGTACCGACATTAACCAACGGCGCTTTTGTCTTATCCGAATCTTCTGCGATTGATGAATATGTCGAAGAGTTATTCCCGGCGCCGACGTTCCCGGCGATTTACCCGGCTGACCCTGAAAACCGCGCCAAGGCCCGTGAAGTACAGGCATGGCTGCGCAGTGATCTGATGCCCATTCGCGAAGAGCGCTCAACTGAAGTGGTGTTTGCCGGTGCGAAACGTCCGGCGCTCAGTACAAACGGACAGCAGGCGGCTGAAAAACTGTATGCCGCCGCCGCGTTTTTGTTGGGCGACAAAGAACATTTATTTGGCGAATGGTGTATTGCGGACGTGGATCTGGCGCTGATGATTAACCGTCTGCATCTGAACGGTGATCCGGTACCGGAAAAACTGGCCGCGTATGCAGATGCGCAATGGCAGCGGCCATCGGTTAAGGAATGGCTGGCGCTTTCAGCTTAACGTTTTTGTCAGAAAGAACCGCGTATGCGTTGAGGGCGCATCGTCCGGCGCACGGGAGTCAGGGATATAATCCTCCAGCGCCATTTGCATGCTATAGCCCATACGTTCATAGAAAGGCCGCGCCTGAAAACTGAACGTATCAACCAGCGAGTAACGGCAACCCCGTGCTTTGGCTTCTTCTTCTGCTTCTGTAATCAGCTGCGTGCCGACATCTTTGCCGCGCAGCGATTCATCGACCCATAGCATTTTTATGTACATCCAGTAACCGACGGTTTCCGCTACGATACCCGCCAGCTTCTTTCCATTTTCATCTTCCACAAAAATACCCAACTCGCGGAATGTCGGTTTCGGGATAAAGTTTCTGTTGAAATCCCGCAGTGCCGTTTTGATCTCCTCGAGATCGCTTTCGGTCGGGGCATGGCTGAGACGGGTCTTCATGACATTTTTCCTTTTATTGTTAACGTTTTGTCGTAGCGAGGCGAACTGCAAAAGCGATAAATACGGTGCCGGTAAGGCGATCCAGCGTTCTGACCACTGCCGGACGGCGCAACCAGCGCGACAGCGGGCGAGTGGCCGAAATCATCGTGACTGACCATAACGTCCCGATCACCGCATGCATGGCGGCGAGGCCGAAAATATATGGCCCGACAGGATAGCCGGTGGCGACGAACTGCGGCAGGAAGGAGACATAAAACACGCCGACTTTCGGGTTAAGCACATTGCCAAAAAGACCTTTAACGAACGGCGAGTTTCCGATACGCAAGGCTTTGTGGCGGCTTTCCGGCGCATCCATGTTCATTTCGCTGCGGGGTTTGAACAACATCTGCAGTCCCAGCCAGGCCAGATACGCGGCACCGATCCATTTCAAAACATT
This sequence comes from Rahnella perminowiae, assembly GCF_019049755.1. GTDB lineage: Bacteria > Pseudomonadota > Gammaproteobacteria > Enterobacterales > Enterobacteriaceae > Rahnella > Rahnella perminowiae. The sequence goes on along the minus strand of NZ_JAFMOS010000228.1, from coordinate 350 downwards.
GAAGGCGATTTCAGAGGCAGCCAGCACGGCACCGAGACCGAGTGCCACCATTGCGCCCCAGACCAGACATCCTGTGCTGATGCCAAAAGCGGTAAACAGCGCCTTTTTACTGCCCTGACTGGCAGCAGTGCGCAACACCAGTGCGGTATCGAGACCGGGCGTAAGCGTTAAAATACCGGCGGCAAGCGCATAAGAAAGCAGGGATTCGGTGAGGGTCATGGCTTTTCCTGATGAGCGAAAAACCCAGAATAGTGAAACGTGCGGCACAGATGCAATCACGAATTTAAATGAAATTCGGCATAAAAATACGGGCAAATAAAAAAGCCTGTGGAAGTCGGGCTTCCACAGGC
>NZ_JAFMOS010000229.1 GCF_019049755.1 Rahnella perminowiae | reverse complement strand
ATATAAAACGTCACCATTTCCAGAAACTCATTAAATTCCCCGTTCCTGAAATTCAACGAAGCAATCACAGATTCTATATAAGCCAGAAATTCAGTCTTAATCTGATAAACCTGTGATGCCACGAAGCGGGATGGCAATAAAGATAAATAATGTTGCTCAAAGAATGCTTTGCTGATCCCGACATTTAATATCCGTGTCGCACCAAACTCATAAAAACTTTGGTGGTGAGATCCCAGCGGGATAAACACAAAATCTCCGCGTTCTAACAATACCCGTTTGCCATTGACGTTCTGGTAATACCGCCCGGTCAGTACCACTGTAAATTCATAGTAGTCATGCTCATGCAGCCCGGAAATACTTTCTACTTTGTTGTAGATGAACATGTGGAAATTCTGCCCGTCGAAGAGCTGATTTTCGCGCGCTGTCTTGATTTCCATGCTCAGTACCGGTGGCTGCATTAGGGATCCCTACGTTATTTTATTTTCTCATGAAGCTCAATGAGTTCCGCAATCAGCTCACGGGCCAGCATTGACGTCATCAGATGATCTTGCGCGTGCACCAGTACCAGGCTGACCTTGGTTTTCCCTTCGCCCTGATCGGCCTCAATCAGTTTGGTTTGCACCAGATGCGCTTCATTGAGTGCCATTTTTGACTGTGCCATTACCGCGTGCGCCTGCTCAAAATCTCCTTCTTTGGCCTTTTTGAGCGCTGCGTAAGCCAGGCTGCGCGCCTGTCCGGAGTTAATGATCAACCCCATGACCACTTCTTCGAGATCCTGCATTTCGTTTTCAGTTTCTACAATGCTGTCTAAATCCATCATCCTGGTCTCTCCTTGATTGGCCGGATAACAGCGGGAAGATGGCCTCTGCCCGCCCTCCGTTGAGATTAAAATTTCAATGCGGCTGCAATGTCTTCTTCGCTTTCTTCTTCTTCAATGATCGCCTGCGCTTTGTTAGATAAGATCACGAATGGCATATACACCAGCGTGGCGACACCGAGATTGAACAACGCGACCAGCAGCGCAGCGATACTGCCGTTACTGTTAAAGAAGGCGCCCAGCCCGGTCGGCATGGTCCACGGCGCCAGGTTAGTCACCGGGGGAATGATCCCCAGAGAGTAAGCCGCAAGTGTGATAGCTGCGAGAATCGGCTGGACCAGGACAAACGGAATGAACATGACCGGGTTCATGATAATCGGCAGACCAAACAAAATAGGCTCGTTAATCTGGAAAATACCTGACGGCAGCGCCAGCTTCGCCACCTGGCGATGATCGGCACGGCGTGAAGCGATAAAGATGGCGATAATAAGCCCGAGCGTCGCACCGGAACCGCCCAGCATGATGTAGGAATCCAGCATCGGTTTTGCCCAGAAATGGAAGGTTTTCCCGGCATCAATGGCAGCACTCACGGAACCGTACTCGGTGTACAGAGCGATATTTTCCAGGGCCCACGGGGTCATAATACCGTTGTCGAGAGCGGTCAGTGCGAGCGAACCGTGTACACCAAAGAACCACAGCAGGGAGTTGAAAATCACATACGCCCAGCCCACCACGCCGCCCATCGCCGCCAGAGGCTTGGAAATAGAATCCATAATGATCTGGTGGAAGTTATGACCATATAATCCGAGTAACCAGGAAATCATCCCGAAAATAAACAGAATAATAAAACCCGGAATGAGTGCTGAAAAAGATCGGGAAACAGAAGACGGCACACTCGCCGGCAAGGTAATAACCCAGTTCCGGCGAATGACAAAGGTAAACATTTCTGCGACAACCAAACCTATCAGCATACCGGAAATAATATTGGCGCCCCCTAACCAGTTTGCACCTACTGCATAGGCTTCGCCGACATTGTATGGCGTCACGGTCATAAAGGCCGCGACGGCTAATAAACCGGCGGAGAGCGAATCAACTTTACGTTCTTCCGCTAATGCCATGCCGATAAAGAACGGTGCCATCAGCGACATAATACCGAGCGTACCGTTATAAACATTAATACCGATGGTTTTCAGACCGGCCAGTGTGTCGATAGTTGACGGGTCTAAACGCACACCTAATGAATAAAAGAAAGAACCGGCCCCGAAATTCAGGAATACATTATTAATTAAAACGAACATGGCACCCGCAAGGGTTAGCGGCATGAGTTTTATAAAACCATTTTTAATGGCATTAATATGCGGCTGTTTACCTATTTTGACGGCAAAAGGAAGGAGTATCTTTTCAAGTG
>NZ_JAFMOS010000230.1 GCF_019049755.1 Rahnella perminowiae | reverse complement strand
GCTTTTCGCTCGCTGGGGCGGCGAAATTTATTCGGCTCCCCCCGGCCTGCAAAATCCGCGTGGGCGCGGCTGTTTGCCGGTGAGGCGCGGTGCCTGAACTATTTTCGCTCCTTAACCCGCGAAAATAGTTCTGTCCGCTGCCTCATTTTTACGGCCTGCATTTCTTCACTCCTTAATTCGTGAAAAATGTGCTGGGCCGTAAAAACCGGAAAACCACCACGCCTTAAGCAAGAGTCGGCTGAAATATTTTGGCGCTATAGGGGACCTGCGAATAAAATTAATACAGGGATTAATAGTGGCTCTCGCGGATTTCCCTGATGATGTCAGAATAACACTGACGACTTTCTTTAATGCTGGTTTCATCCAGCGTAAAACCTCGCCGGTTGGCTTCCTCTGTCAGCGTTATTCTGTCGGTGGCGTTCAGCGTTTGCAGCAACTGCAATAACCTGCAGACAACCCGGTAGTGATAAATTTCATAATAAAGGCCGCATCCGTGCATCGCCTCATTTTCAATGTGCTCAATAACACAGGCTGCGCGCATGGAATCCCCACGCTGATGTGTCCAGGGATGCTGAATAAAACCCGGTTTGGTCATAAAGATAACCTCCGCTAATTAACCACGCATGCGGCCAAATTTACTGATTATCTGGTTGATAATTGCCGGGGCTGCCGAGTCACACTCAAGTAAAAATGATTTTCTCGCATCGGCAGTATGGTCTGGCAGAAAACCGTGCTTGTTCTTTTTGACGATATTAAAGAATGCACGTTCGGCCGAATGGCATTCATTGCCGCCGCCGTTCCCGGTGGCTTTACCGTACATACATAACACCACTTCACAGGCGTCAGCGGCCATGACGGAGGTGGAATATGACGCCATAATGCAGAGCAATAATGCGGAGGATATTGATTTTTTCATTTCGGTCACCTTCATATTCAAACGAGTGTTGCGTAATTCGATAAGTTATTTATTGAAGTCCTTTGCTGAATACACCTCTCATGCCATTAAGATGAAGGGGTTTAAAATAAACATCACTCATCCGGCGTATGTCACCGTGAATATCAATGCTGACTATCACATCAATGCTCTTAAGCACCTTGCGTAACAGCACGTCGAAAGGCATGTTCCGGCAGTCGGGGTTTTCATAGCAGCGGTCAATTAACCCTTCAATGCATTCTTCCGGGCTGCCCGCATGCAGGGAGGTCATTAATCCCTCATGTCCGGAACCAACGATTTTCAGCGCATCCCAGGCTTCCCGACCGCGAATTTCTGCCAGTAATATCCGGTCAGGGTTCATACGATAATTGGCGCGTATCAGTCTGCCGGGCGTGACAATGGCATTATCCCCGGCATCCGCCGGATAAAAGAGATGGACATAATTGGTGTGGTGATAGAAGCGGATTTCGGGACTATCCTCGATGGTGGTCAGCCTGAGGTGCCGGGGAATATGGTGCAGCAGCGATTTCATATAGGTGGTTTTACCGGATCCGGTTTCACCGACGATAAAAATCGTCTTGCCGTATTCCACCGCTTTTTCCATAAAGCGGGAAATTTCCCCACCTTGAAAATAGCGGGTCAGTTCAACATCTTTGCCTTCCGTTCGCTCCTTACCGCTTACCCGGTTATAAAATCCCGCATCAATCCATGACTGATGCGTTTTCTGCCCGAATGAGGGTTTGCGCAGCGTAATAGACACGGTATTACGCTCACAGGCCGGGGGAATGATGGCCTGAATGCGCTCGCCTGATTCAAGCGTGGCGGAAAGGATCGGCGAGGTGTTGTCGATATTATCGTCCTGCCACGACGCCAGTGCTCTGGCAAAGGCGTAACACTGACGCAGCGTAACCGGGGAATCATGTTTTTGCCATTTCCCCCGGATTTTGGTATGGAGTTCACCCGGCCGGTTAACGGCAATTTCCGTCAGGCCGTCCTGCGCAATAAACTCACCAAACAGCTGGTTTTTCATAAAATCCAGCGACAGGTTTTCAGCGTTCATACCACCTCTTTTTCAGTCGCAGCTGCCAGACGGATGAGAAATCAATGTCGGTGCCGGTCATGATCCCGATGACATCACCCTGATTCAGGTACAGGGTGGGCGGGATATTGATGCTGTTGTCCAGCGTCGTTTTCGCCATTTCCGCCGTGGCGGCGCGGGTGTTTTCGGTGTAGTCGGTATTGCGGTCTTTCCCCGGGGCAGCATCCGACGCCGCCGCTGCCACGTCCTGCACGGT
>NZ_JAFMOS010000231.1 GCF_019049755.1 Rahnella perminowiae | reverse complement strand
TTCAAAAACACAGCGAAATTCATCAGCAATATCATTGTGTGAAAGGAGATGTATTATGTCAGACAATCCAACTTGCCTAAACATTAGAGATGGAATTCCAGACTGGATAACTATCAGGGAGGCGGTCAGACTTCTCAATGCATTGAATGGGTGTAAAATAAGAAAAAGTGATTTTTATCGATTTGCTCTGCAAGGGAAAATTCGGTTTTCAATATATTTTCAATCCCCAGTAATATTGAGGAAAATTAAATCACGAAATCATAAATTAAAGCTAAGACCAATAAAAAGTTCGTCAACGATGAAATCAATCATGCTTGCCGAAAGTTCCTTTGTCAGCGAAAACAATTTAACTTTCAGTACTGAAGGAAGATATATCCACCCTGTACAGAGAGTCATCGACACAACATTGCTCGGCTATGAATATGTCCTTATACAGCGTTTACTTGCACAATCATTAAAGATTCCACCACCTGTAACTGGAGCAAGGTCGAATAATTATGGCATTACCGTTTCTTTATTGGGGGAAGCGTTTCAAGTTTTCGAAAAGATGACATGGCATGAAAGAATCGAACGACACGTAAAAAGGCTACCTAAAGATATTTCATCGGATGGTTACGAAAAAATAGCACTAAACGACCTAAAAAAAGATTTTAATAAATGTTATTTTCCTATGCATGAATTACCGAGTGATGCCTGCTTTGTCCTCAGAAAAAGTGAACTTGATAAGTTGATCAACAAACCGATCGAAAAAGAAATACTTCCACCCTCTCCAACTCGGATATCCACCCCTCTATCACGCCTCTTCTGGCTTGCCTGCAAAAATAATGAAACTATCAGTCCGCTAATCATGCAACCGTATAAACTATTGTCCATTTTTGAACAATGGGCATCAGAGGAAGGCATTACCGATCGATTCAGTGGCGACACGCTCAAGGCTGCGCTTGAGCGCGGCTCGCCCCCTTCCCTGCCAACACAAAAGTAAGATGATGCCCTTCGCTATGAAAACCCGTATTAAGGATTGTATTTTCCGTAATACGGGCTCATCACCTTTCTCCACACCACGACTTTGTGTTGTCGTGTTATCTCCCGGCTAGCGCTATATCTGCCACAGGAGAATACCGTGACATCTCATCAGTTATTACGTCTGAAACAGGTTGAAGAAAAAACGGGCCTGAAGCGCTCTCAAATCTATCTGTATATGAAAGACGGCACCTTCCCCCGCTCAATCAAGATTGGCCCGGCCAGTGTCGCCTGGCTCGAATCGGAAATTGACGAATGGATCAATATTAAATTAGTCCGCCGCTCAATAGGCTGAAGGGAGAAAATACCATGATTATCCCATCACTTAATTACGCCGTATTAACCGATGCCCTGCATGCATTGAAGGATGGCAACATTCGTCACTGTGAATCGCTAGGATTCACTTTCGACGAAATGAATGCCCTCAACCAATTATCACTAGACGAGCTGTTTATCATCAGTCGGGAGTCTGCGCAGTTTTTGGCTGTGACGGTTCATCACGACGTATTACACCTGCTTCTGGCAAAATCCCGTAAGGAGGTCCTGCAGCAACAGCGTATCAATCATGCCATCCGGCTCGGCGGGTCAATTGCGCTACTCAACAAGTATTTTGGCCTCACCTCCAACGAAGTGTGCCTTCGCCGCCGGTTACTGGGCGTCCGTGTGCCTTATGGCCGGACGCCAGAGCCGGACGAAGATACGGATGCGGCTATCTGGCTACAATGGCAACAATGCCGGGTGGCCAACCTGGAATCGACCGATGCGCTGGCCGCCATGATGCAGGTAACACAAACCCTGCTGCCGAAAGTCGAAGGGTTGTCACTGACCATCGTCTGGAAGCGTATCGCACTTTGCGAACGGGAGGCGTTAGACCGGAGGGCCGCCCATGCCGGATGAGATTGACCGCGATCAGGAATTTAATGAGCAACGACTGGAGGATATGATTGAACAGAGTCGTTTTAAGCCAGGGTCTACGCCATCATTATTCCATTGTCGTGTATGCGGTAAGCCCATTCCTGAAAAGCGACGGCAGGCGCTGCCGGGCATAACTACCTGCACGGAATGTCAGGAAAAACTTGAACGCCGAAGACGTTAATAATGGTCACAGAGACATGCAGGAATATTTCCCCTGCATGTCTCTATCATTAACTATAAATCCACAGTCGTCTTTATTAACTATTTCACTTCCTTTTATTTACCTCAAAGCTTATCCCATTCCACCACTAATTTATC
>NZ_JAFMOS010000232.1 GCF_019049755.1 Rahnella perminowiae | reverse complement strand
GCCTGATGCAGCCGTTTCATTTTATAACCTCAAATCTGCCAGTCTTTTCCCCAAAGCGCCGTTAGCGTTTCAGGTACATTCACGATTTTGACTTTTTCAGCTCCCTGCCACTGTGCAAAACGGCTGATTGCTCCGTGTATATCTTTTGCCCTTCGTGAAGCCATCGTGACATCCGGCTCAAGATGCAGGCTTTTCACTTCCAGTATTTTTTCTTTGCGATGCATTTTTGCATCCACCCTGCCAATCAGCTCACCGCGCTGCAATAAGGGAAGTGTGAAATATCCATACTGGCGTTTTGCTTGTGGGGTATAACATTCGATCCGGTATTCGAAATTAAATAACGTCGACACACGTTTACGATCCCATACCACCGGATCAAACGGTGAAAGCAGCGTGGTGACGGTTGAACCGATCCGTGATTTGATGGCTTGTTGCAGGAGGGGAAACTGTTTGCGATGAACATAATAAGTACCTTCGAGCCCGGTCACTTCGATCGGTGTAATCTCCTCATCTGCCAGCAATTGTGCAATCACAGCCTTGGTATTCACGCGCCTGAGGCGGTAGTAGTCCGCCAGCCATTCAGGTTTGAAGATGCCGAGATATTGCGCCGAACGCCGCAGCATCTGTTGTTCCGCCACGGCCTGTTCAAGCGTTTGGCTCGCATCGTCCCAGCCTGGCATCACCCGTTCAGCAAGGTCGTAAACCCGATGAAAATTACGCCGCTCTGACACCATCAGTTTCCCGGTGGTAAACAACGTTTCCAGATGCTTTTTATGCGGCTTCCAGTCCCACCAGCCACTGGCAGACTTCTTGTCTGCACTGAAGTCTGCCGAACGTACAGGCCCCTTGTCGGCAATATGGCTCAACAGCGCCGCAATATCCGTCTGATGTTCATCAAACCAGGCTTGCGAAAATTTCCACCCCATTCCCTGAGGATTCAGCATCCGGTGGCGCAGGAGTCCGTAATCTTCGCTGGGAATAAAACAAGCCTCATGTGCCCAATATTCGAATATTTTTCCTGCTGAGAGTGCCTGTTCCAGCCACTGAGGATCGTAATTACCTAAGCGGCTAAACAGCACAAGATAAGGACTACGCGCAACGACACTTATGGTATCGATTTGCAGTAAGCCCATATCACGGATCGTGTCCACGACATCCGCTGCAACAGGCTTTCGGGTGACAGGCTCAAGAAGATTTTGCGCAGATAAATGCAGGGCGCGGGCTGAAGCAAGAGATATAACCGGGTGAGACATATCGGTATCCGTGGCAGCAATTTAACTGCGGATACCGATAGCATATTTTTACCGGAGCGTAAAATTCAACTCAACGGTGAACAACAAAACCGGACTCAGAATGCAATAACATCAGCCGCGGAAGGGCCGTGTGCTACGCTGCGGTAAGTGGTGAACTCAACCTTCTGACCGGCACTCAGAGATTTATTACCCGTATTTGCGATGGAAGTACGCTGAACATAAATTTCAGAAGAACCATCGAGCGGACAAATAAAACCGTAGCCTTTAGCCTGGTTGTACCATTTAACTAAACCCATTTTTAACATCATAATTTCTATCCTTTCTTTTGGGCATCCATGAACACACTTTTTTATTATTGTTCGGATGCGTTTGCCCATTGCTAAGTTATTTTTTTATAAAAAACCTCTAATGAGCGAATTAGTTTTAACGATTATTTTTATAACTTTCGCGACATCATATACACGTCGCATTGACCTTTTCAGGTATGAAAAACCCGCCATCCGGCGGGTTTTGCGCTGCTAATATGATGAACGATTAACGTTGTTTCATATCATTACGCTCGTCTCTTTTCAGAGCGCAATAACGTTAGCAGCAGCAGGACCGCGCGGGCTATCCTGAATGGTGTATTCTACACGCTGGCCTTCTGCCAACGTCTTGAAACCCTCGGTTGCGATTGCGGAGAAATGTACGAATACATCCTTACCGCCATCAGCTTGCTCAATAAAACCAAAACCTTTGCTTTCATTGAACCACTTAACCTGACCATTTTTCTTAGACATATTTAAAACCTTTTTACGAAATATAAAATCCTGCCATTCGGCAATGTGAGCCAATAGTTCAGACAATTACTTATGGGGAGGACTTAGAAGGTTCGTCTTGGAAGCGGAATCATGGGGAAACAGATAACGTCTGGGAGGAACTGCTTTACTCTACACTCATACATAAATAGCGCTGCAACACAGGCTGCATGCATTTACTCATAAGTTCAGAGCAATAGCAACCCCCGCTGTGTAATTATTC
>NZ_JAFMOS010000233.1 GCF_019049755.1 Rahnella perminowiae | reverse complement strand
GCAATAAGACGCATACTGTGTAAAAACAAAGAAATAACTATTTCACCTGTCATGTTTTGCTGTTTTCCGCCCTCAAAAATTATCGCTGCTCATGAATAAACGGCGATAAATAATAGGCATCATCGTTAATTCATTCCCAGCAGATTGCGCACAGTGATACATATCACAGTCATTACACACTGACTTTCCAATTACTCTGCCAGCAGCTAAATTGAATTCATCTCATCCGACCACTTAAGAGAATTCCATGACTGAACGCGCTTCGCTGTTTTATCCGCACCTGCTGGCGCCGCTGGATTTAGGTTTTACCCGACTTAAAAACCGTGTGCTGATGGGTTCAATGCATACCGGGCTGGAAGAACGGGAAGACGGGCCTCAGCGCCTGGCGGCCTTTTATGCACAACGTGCTGCCGCCGGGGTTGGGCTTATTGTCACCGGCGGCATCTCCCCTAACGCAGAAGGCGTGGTGTATCAGGGCGGCTCCGTTCTCGCCGAACAGGAACACATCACGCATCACCGTATAGTGACTGACGCGGTTCATGCTGCTGGCGGTAAAATTGCGCTACAGATCCTTCACGCGGGCCGCTACAGTTATCAGCCACACCCCGTTGCCCCCTCAGCCCTTCAGGCACCGATCAACCGTTTTACGCCGCATGCACTGAGTGAAGAGGAAATCGAATCCACGCTGGCGGATTTCGCCCGCTGCGCACGGCTGGCGAAAGAATCGGGTTATGACGGTGTGGAAATCATGGGGTCAGAAGGCTATCTGATTAATCAGTTTCTCGCCGCGCGCACCAACCAGCGCACAGACCGCTGGGGCGGTTCTGCTGATAACCGGATGCGGTTTGCCACCGAAGCCGTGCGCCGCGTACGTGAAACCTGCGGCCGGGAATTCATCATTATTTATCGATTATCCATGCTGGACCTGGTCGAAGAAGGCTCGGACTGGCAGGAAGTCGAAATACTGGCTCAGCGTATCGAACAGGCGGGCGCAAGCATCATCAATACCGGTATCGGCTGGCATGAAGCGCGCATTCCCACCATTGCCACCCTGGTTCCACGTGCGGCGTTCAGCTGGGTGACGCAAAAACTGATGGGCAAAGTCGGGATTCCGCTGATCACCACCAACCGCATTAATGACCCGGAAGTGGCGGAGAAAATCCTCGCCGAAGGCTGTGCGGATATGGTCTCGATGGCGCGTCCGTTCCTTGCCGATCCGGCGTTTGTCGAAAAAGCCGCACAAGGGCGTGCTGATGAAATCAATACCTGCATCGGCTGCAATCAGGCCTGTCTGGATCAGATATTCGCCGGGGAAGTCACCTCGTGTCTGGTGAACCCGCGCGCCTGTCGGGAAACGCTGTTACCGGTCAGCCGTGCGACAGTCCTCAGACGTCTGGCCGTGGTAGGCTCCGGACCCGCCGGCCTGGCCTTTGCCACCACCGCCGCCAGCCGCGGACATCACGTCACATTGTTTGATGCACACAATGAAATCGGCGGGCAATTTAATGTCGCCAAACAAATCCCCGGCAAAGAAGAGTTTTATCAGACGCTGCGTTATTACTCGCGCCAGCTGACATTACTGGGCGTTACACTGCGTCTGGGTGAAACCGTCACCGCCAGTCAGTTAACGGGTTATGACGAAGTGATCCTCGCCTGCGGTATTTCACCACGCCTGCCCGATATTGCGGGTATTGATCACCCGAGCGTACTGACTTACCTCGACGTGCTGCGCGATAAAAAACCGGTCGGTCAGCGTGTCGCGATTATTGGCGCGGGCGGTATCGGTTTTGATACCGCCGAATATCTGGTGCATAAAGGCGTGTCATCAAGCCTGAGTACTCAGGCCTTCAGCCACGAATGGGGAATCGACCAGAGCCTGACGCATCGCGGCGGTCTGGCACCGCAGGGACCTCAGCCGGAACCGGCCGCGCGGGAGATCGTTCTGCTGCAACGCAAAACCACCAAAGTCGGCGCAGGACTGGGGAAAACCACCGGCTGGATCCACCGCGCCAGCCTGCTGCAGCGTGGCGTGAAGATGCAAAGCGGCGTCAGCTACGAACGCATCGACGATGCGGGTTTGCATCTGATCATGAACGGTGAACCGGTGTGTCTGGAAGTGGATAACATTATTATCTGCGCCGGGCAGGAACCCCAGCGCGCATTGTATCAGCCATTGCAGGAGGCCGGTCAAACCGTACATCTGATTGGTGGCGCAGACGTGGCCGTCGAACTCGATGCCCGCCGTGCTATCGATCAGGGTACCCGGCTGGCACTGAAAAT
>NZ_JAFMOS010000234.1 GCF_019049755.1 Rahnella perminowiae | reverse complement strand
CTTCATTTTTATGCGATACATTTGTAGATATAATTAACCCACCATCAGTCAGTTCTTTTTCTATGATCTGTCCAACTACCAAATCCCGGCGCTGAAAGTATTCAGCCACTTCAGGGGATACTTTTATTACCACTTCAAATTTTTGTTCAGTACTCCATACACTCTCTTCATTTTTCAACGTTTCCGTTAGCGCCTGAGAGCGCTCAAAGAGATCGAAAGTACAATTTAAGGCAGATATTTTACCGAGCGTGAACTTCTTAATTTTTTCTTCATGCTGCGCGGCGAGATACCAGACCCCGTTGTGGTTAATCAACTGATAGGGCTCTACGCTGTAACTTCGCTGTTCGGCGCGTTTGTAATAGCTAAATGACACACGACGACGTTCATCAATTGCCTGCTGTAAACGTGTGAAATTGTCAGTTTGCTGCTCACTTTTGATGTAGTGATGGCCCATCACAAGGATATTCTGCGTCGAAGTCGGGTAAAACATGGACTGAAGCATTTTCCTGTCCAATACTGGAAATAATCCTTTTACTCCCGCTACGCAGGCAAAAGTATCAATGCTTGAGGCATCAAACTTTCCCAGATACTCAGGACGCAGACTATAGCCATTGAGGGCAGCGTTTTTCTCTATCCCTGTGATGGAGAGTCGCTCTTCTATATCACGACGAATGGTGCGTTGATGCACCCCGTATTCTTCAGCCAGACCGCTAAGCGTTAAAGTTTCACCACGGTTAAAACGTAATAAAATATCCGCAAGACGCGTAGCCAATAAGAGATTTTTTTTGCTCATTTTTCACTTCCGTGTTGTTCATCTGTTGGTAAGCTTACATGCGCTAGTTGACAGGTTGTGTCACGTATGAAAAAACTCTGACATTAATTATTCTGTCGAAAGCTATTAAGAATAATATCGGCACTCAGGCGTAAAACTTAAGCGATTATCCCATTGTTTTACCACAGGCGTCGCCTGTATCACGGAGGGGGCGGGAGGAACTGAAGGATGAAGGGCTAGCTGAAATATCCCTTAATGCTGACTGGACTACATAGACATGGAATCGCACCAACAAAGTCGGTGCCGCGAATGAATAGACTTTCCTACGTCTGAACTGACCAGGCCAAGAAGCAAATCAAAGCACATCTACATTTGTTGAATAATAAGACGATATTCAGAGAGGTTGGCAGCGTGGTGATTCACAGTGACAATCACTAGCCTCGAAATTGCTTATTTTTTAAGCGAAATACGATTGGGGGCCTAATTGGGGGCTCTGGCGTTTTTCGAACAGGCAAAAATACTGTAATAACAAGGGTTGTAATGGCTATATTCGAATCCTGTAGGGGACCATTTCAAATCAATTAGTTACGCCTTCTTCACTTCACCATCACCATCCAAAAGCGCCAGAGTAGTCACATGAATTGCCATAACGTCATCGATTTTTGCATGCGTGCTCGGTCAGGTGATTTGGCGACAGGTGTGCATACCTGCGTACCATCTCGATAGATTCTCAACCTCCCATTTCCTGCAGTGCAGAAAGTGGCAACCTAGCCTGGACCAACCAACTTGCCTAAATGTGTCTCAGGTCATGGAAACGGAAATCTGTAATACCAGCCCGCTTTAAACCAGTCCTCCTGGCCGTGTTATCATCAACGCGCATCTTTCTCACCTCAGCAGTCTTTGTTCCATCAGCGCGGTGCTAGCTGAGTTATGAACAAACACGAACTTGTGGTGGCGACCAATCTGCTCTTTCAGAACTTTGCATGCGGTATCATTCAGTGCGACGTCAATAGCCTTGCCCGCTTTGGCGTTCTCCGGATGTATCCACGCTACCCGTCGCTGCATACCAATCTGCGACCATTCCAAATCCTAAATGTTAGACCTGCGCACTCCTGTGGCCAGCGCGAAGATCACAATCGGTTTGAAGCCGTCCGGCATGCATTCGATGAGCGTTAATGCCTCTTCGCGTGTCAGCCATTTTATGTGGCGGGAGATTGGCTTTCTCGTCTTGATGACAGGTGCTTTGCTTAGCCACTTCCATTCATCAGCGGCGATCCGAAATAATCCGCGAATGAATGAAAGGTATTGGCTGCGCGTGGCCGCTGAAATCAGCTTTTCTTTGTACTCATCTAACGGTGATGTTGGCGGTTTCCCGGGTGGCGGTGGAGCCGGTAGTGACCCTGACCCAAAATCCTGCTCCATTCAGAAACAGAATTCCGGCATGATAAACACTCCCCTGAACGGAGGTGGTGCCGATGAAAAAGTCACGATTCACCGAAGAGCAGATTGTTTTTGCCCTTA
>NZ_JAFMOS010000235.1 GCF_019049755.1 Rahnella perminowiae | reverse complement strand
TTTTTCAATAGCCTCTATTAGAAAATAGTCATTAAATGTTGAAGGGCTGCTGATAGCTATGTTTCCAGTCAGAGTTTTTCGTCCTTGCTCTGCAATATTGTAGGCTTCCTGAATGCTATTTAACCCTCTTTTGATACATTCATAAATTTGCATTCCTTCTTCAGTAACGCGAATTCTTCTCGTACTACGTTCAAAAAGAGTTATTCCAAGAGCCCCCTCGAGCCGTTTGATTTGTTTACTTATGGCTCCCGCTGTGACGTTCATCGAACGAGCGGCACTTGAAAAATCACTACTGTCGACCACACGTACGAAGGCTTCAAGGTCATCAAGATTTTTCATGCAGTAGATTCCTATTCAGCACAAGTATTATTCCAAAATATCGCTTCCAACGAAACTCCGCTTCGTTTTCAATGAAATTGTAGTTCATAAATCACCCAACACCTGCATTTTACTCTTACTTTCTAGTGAGATAGATAAAAAAGGCATAGCCATTCCCACTTATCATCTATTGTCGGAGGAAGACAATGAAGAAGATTGCTGTAGTGTTAGGAACTAGGCCCGAGGCCATCAAATATGGCCCAGTTATTAACGCGTTAAAAAAAGATCCTCGTTTTGAAGTTTTCATTATATCTACTGGGCAACACAAGGAAATGCTTGATGATGCTCTTGCCGTGTTTGACATTAAACCTGATTATAACCTCAAGGTTATGCAGCCAGGTCAAACGTTGGCACAGATCACATCCCGCATCACCGATGGATTAGCCAAATTGTTACCTCAATTGAAACCCGATGCATTAACAGTACATGGCGATACTGGCACCACCCTAGCTGCTGCGCTATCTGGATTTCATCATCATATTCCAGTTATTCATATTGAAGCTGGTTTGCGTAGTGGTAATGTTTACTCTCCTTTTCCTGAAGAAGGTAATCGCAAGCTCGTCGCACAGATCGCTTCTCTACACTTAGCTCCTACCCCCGGTAATGCTGCTAATTTGATCCGTGAAGGAATTCCGGAAAATCGTATCGTAATCACAGGTAATACTGTTGTTGATGCCTTGTTATGGGCTATTGAGCAGATACCACAAGGGGATAATACGTTACTAGAAGCTTTGCATCAGGATACACGTAAGATAATTTTGGCTTCGGCCCACCGACGTGAAGCATGGGAGAAGATTCCTGACATTGCGAATGCAATCAAAGTAATTGCTGAACGTCCTGATGTTCGTGTTGTTATCCCTATGCACAAAAATCCGATTGTGCGCCAGGCATTTCAAAATACTCTGGCAGATATGAATAATGTAGATTTGATCGAGCCGCTTAATTATCTGGATTTCTGCCGTCTGATGAACCGTGCGGATATTATACTATCTGATAGCAGCGGTGCAGAAGAAGAAGGTCCAACTCTTGGTAAGCCAACGTTGATTCTTCGCTCTCTGACTGAACGGCCTGAAGCTACACACTCTGGCTCAGCTATTTTGGTAGGTAATTCAGGAGAGCAAATTATACATCACGTTTGTCGAATTCTGGATAATTTAAGTGCTTTCAAAGGTGCAAATGTACAGACAGACCACTATGGTGATGGACTGGCAACACAACGAGTTATTGGTGCTATAGCGAACTTTTTTGGGCTTGGCCCTGCTGTTCAACCATTTTATTGCGGCTGCGAGATGAGACCCAATAATTATTTCGTCACAAACGCAGCTTGATATATGGAGTAATAATATGGACTTGATTGAAACGTCTGCAATGCAGACTAAATTCTCGCACCCAGCATTACCGAGTAAGTTATTGCCTGCTGGGAAAGAATATTATATAAACGGTCATGGACTATTAGTTAACTTTCACCCTGAGACTTTAAAGCTAAATAATAATTATAATACTGAAATACTCGCTTTCTCTTCTATCATTCGATGCAATGAGCATATTCAGCCTGCATTGAATTGCCTGATATTTGAATTACCTGAAAATCCTATTGATGGGATTGATATTGCTTGGGATGAGCAAAAAACATATCCCGGAGTGCGGTATGAAAATGCTGTATCTCAGAATGTGGAATTTTATCGCTCACATCAGGACGAAGTTGCGATTTTGTCTTTTCCACCTCATCAATTATCGATAGGGAGTGATACGCTCTATGACAGTCAATCATTCAAGTTACAAGCTAATCTATGGTTTGCTGACTCCGGGACACATTGTGGCATTCACAATGAACATTCTTTTATCGAGATTCATACTCAAATTTTAGGGGTCGGTCGTATGCAAACGTTCCAAAGTGAAGATAAAAATTCACTTTGTGAAGACTTAATAATGGCTCCTGGGATAACTAC
>NZ_JAFMOS010000236.1 GCF_019049755.1 Rahnella perminowiae | reverse complement strand
AGAAGGCAGTGCGGAAATTATACAAAAAAAGTTTTATGTACAGCTTTTAAAAAAACCGTTTGATATACCTTACCCATTGGAAATGTATAATAAAATAACTTTATGCCTTAATTCAGAGAGGATGATGATATGGCTGAAATCATGGACACCAAAGACAGAGAACACTTGCAACAACTTCGAAAAAAAAGTCAGGAGGAGCATGCGACATTAATAAACGATCCGGAAGAATGCAGGAAGCCAGGTAATTTCGGTGAAAAACTTGCCGAAAGAATCACCGGTGCTATTGCAACCTGGAAATTTATCCTTATACAAACGGGTATAATTCTGGGTTGGACAAGCTATAATGTATTTATTAAGAAATCAGCTTTTGATCCCTACCCTTTTATCCTGCTTAATCTTTTTCTGTCTTTCCAGTCAGCTTATACCGCCCCCGCGATTATGATGAATCAAAAACGCCAGGAGAAGAATGATCAAATCCGTAAGGAAATCGAATCTGACGTGAATGTAAAAGCAGATTTAGAAATTGCGCAGCTTCATGACAAGATAGAACATCTCACAAAATTAGTGGAAAAATTGGCGGGCAACAGGTGTGAATCCTCTTCGTACCTTGATCAAGAGAAGGAGAACAGGAATGGATGAGCAATTATTAAACGCGGCGCAAAAGGTGGTTCATGTACTCAAGGACAGAGACCTTACACTGGCAAGTGCCGAATCCTGCACAGCCGGTATGGTAGGGATGGCATTGTGCGCGGCTTCCGAGGGCGGCGTACCCTATGCGAGCGGTTTTATTACCTACGATGATCGGGCGAAAAATCAACTGCTTCATGTCAGTACAGACACGCTGGCTAAATTTACCGCCGTCAGTGCTCAGACCGTAAAAGAGATGGCAAAAGGTGCCAGCGAAATGGCTGGCACGGACACCGGGCTTTCTGTCAGTGGCTATGCGGGTCCGGAAGGGGGAGAAGACGGGACACCTGCCGGCACCGTTTGGTTTGGCTGGTATCTCGGGCCAGGTAAACAACGACAAGAAGTGAGACATTTTGACGGCGACAGTGAAGCGGTTCTCCTGCAGGCCTCCATTTTCGCTCTTGAAAAGCTGGCTGCACTTTTATAACGGGATATAACGGGAACTGCCTGAGATTGGCGGATTCATCATTTTATTAAACGCGTAGAGCCCCAATGCCGGGGCTCATGAACGTAAAATGCGTGCTCAGTATCAGCGTTTCGCTTCTGCGTCCGGGTCTTCTTCACGGGACAAAAATTGTTTCGTCAGTTCAGGCATATGTTCGGCTAACCATTGAGCCATTTCTTCTTCCTGAATTTTAATTTCCCGAAAAACGCGGGCACCTTCCAGATCGCCCACATGCTCAGCAGCAGCGATAAGAGAACTGTATGAGGCAATTTCAAAATGTTCAAAGACGTAACCGCTGATCCCGCCTTTTATGACTTCGTCACTGGCAAACATACCGCCAAAGGCCTGACCCATCGCCGACATTTTACCGGCTGTATCCTTCAGCACAGAGCGCGAGGTATCAAGGTTGTTTAAAACGCCCTCAACCAGTCGCTGTTGCCCCTGCGTTTCGGTAATATGCTGCTTAATTCTTTGCTGAAGAACCGGGTAGTGTTCTAACCGATCCGCCATTTTTGATAACATCGTTTCGGCTTGTTGTTCCATGGCGTGAGCATCCCTCACCCAGTCAATGTAATTCTCATACGCTTCTGAAGTGGCCATAATAAACTCCTTATAAACAGAGGAATAAAACAATCATCCGGACGATCGCAACCCAACGGAAGTTAGCCTTTTGAAGCCTGATCGGACTCCGCCAGAAGGGTCAGTTTCTCATCGGTTCTTTTTTCTTCTTCCAACGTTTCATGAAGTAATTTAGCAACGTCGGTATAACCTAATTTTTTGGCCATTGCGACCAGAGTGCCGTATGTGGCAATTTCATAGTGTTCAACTTTTTGCGCGGCACCGATCAGACCGGCATCCAGAACCTCACCTTTTTCAACTGAGTCGATCAATTCCTGCGCTTCAGCCACAAGGCCTTCCAGGGCATGACATTTCATGCGTTTAATGCGCAGATCATCACTTAATTCCACAACCTGATCCAGCCGTTCAATTTGGCCTTGTGTTTCTTCGAGATGGAGTTTAAAGGCTTCTACCAGTTTGGGATTGGTCGCCGCCCGTGCCATCTTCGGTAAGGCCTTGGTAATTTGGCGCTCAGCACTATAAACGTCAGATAAATCATGAATAAAAAGATCTTTCAATGTCGTAATAGCCATAATTGCCTCGTCATGTTGTTTATGTGAGTTATTAATAATAGTTGTTTTAATTGTTAA
>NZ_JAFMOS010000237.1 GCF_019049755.1 Rahnella perminowiae | reverse complement strand
CGTGGAGCACCTACTGGCTCGAAAGAAAAGCGGCGATCATCGCATGATTCTCGCTCAATATTCGTAACCAGTAAGCGCATACCCTGAATCACTTCAAAGTGTAATTCTCAGGGTGCGAATGACTATACTTCGCTCATAACTGCCAGGAGTTAGCTTGGTGCTTAACAATCACATTACACTTTATCAATCTTACCAATTGGATGAGCTTAGAGTGCAGAGCAAACGAGAGTTGCATGATCCCACCATGGGTTATTATTAATCTTTGTAGCGCGAACGGTAAATTGTGCTTCCCGCACCTCATCCAGCAATGCCTGAAGTGGTCGTAAGGTACGCCAAGGTTGACCATTCTTTAGCAATTGATGTTTTTCGATATCATAACAGTCAATGTCTTCAGGGTTGTGGGGGCTCCCACACATGGAACTGATCACAAAGTGCCCTTTGGGTTTAAGAACTCGTTTTACTTCAGCCAGGCAGCGTTGCCGGGCGTCTCCAATAAGACAATGCAAACAACTACCATCAACAATCAGATCAAATTCTAAATCTGAAAATTGAGGTAGGTTGCAGACATCACCAACAATAAAATGGGCGGTGAGATTAGCTTGTTGAAAGCGTTCTTCAGCCCATTTGATTGCAGTTTCAGCTAAATCTACTCCCCAAACTTCATAACCATGCTCGGCGAGATACTGCGCTGCCATTGCGCCATTTCCACATCCAAGCTCAAGAACCTTTGCTCCAGATGGTGGAAGATATTCATGTATGCTGAGCCAGGAAAACACCCGTTCCTGCTGTTCTTTCGCCCTTACATAACCATCTCCAGCCCATGCTGTAGCACCGTTCGCTATCAGTTCACGATACTGTTTCTCGTAAATATTCATATTGGACATGCCTTATACTCAGCAAATAATCAGCTGTTACTGTATAGCCAAATAACGTGGATATGAAGACGACAATAAAGGTAAAGCGACAGCGCCGCAGTGTCTCCTGTAGAGGAAAAGTTATGGATTGAGAGTCATATTGAACCGTTGCCCGTGCTCAAGGCACACTGTTTTCAGCCATATCGTTGTTATCCCTGGCGAGATATTTTTGTGACAACGGCGTACGGTCCGCTTTTCACTCTTAGCGACGTATTGACCCTGCCACAGGCATGTCTATGTAAAAAGTGAAAGTGTTATAATTCAAGCATTCATTTGCCCTGATATACGATAACGATGATAAATAGAATACTGGTAAGTGCTTGCCTAATGGGGTTCAAGGTGCGCTATGACGGAAGTGAGAAAGCACAAATGACCGATCAGTTGCAGCGCTGGCAGAAAGAGCAGCGTCTTGTGATCCACTGTCCTGAACTGGCCGCTGGGTTGCCAATTCCACGTCCCTCAGCTGAGATTGTTTCTACTGATGGTAAAGACGTAATGAAGGCGCAGGTCAGAATACTTGAAATTACGGGGCAGGATGTAACTGAGCACTATCAGCTTGCCGCCTGGTTGGCATTACGTACAGCTCAGGAGTCAGGTTGTACCGCTGCGTTGTTAACCGACGGCAGTCCAACATGCGGTAGCCAATTCATCTATGACGGTTCATTTAGCGGCCAACGTAAGTCAGGTATGGGAGTCGCAGCTTCGCTACTCACTGAACATGGTATAGCCGTGTTTTCTGAGAAGAGGCTCGCCGATCTCATTGCCTGGATTGATGAGAAAGAACGCTGAACATATTTTTCATTGAGATACGAAAAGAAATCAGCTTTTTTGTTTATTCCTGGACACCTTCTCAGGCCGCTTAGTGCCAAAAGCGGAAGTCACGAACAGTAAAGTGCGTTAATCAAAGGGGTGCAGGTCACCCGGGCAGATCCCGTACCGTGTTCGGGGAATAATGCAACAGGCTTCGACTTATACCGATAATCCGGCACCCGCGTCGTTCGCTGGCCTGATGTTCCGTCATGACGTAACGCACCAACTCACGCTTTTCGGACACCGCTAAAGTTTTTTTGAAACAACATCCTTAAGAATTTCATGATCTAAGCTCAAGAAGGCATACATCTGCTTTAATCGGCGGTTTTCCTCTTCCAGCTCTTTCATTCGTTTGATATCAGAGGACTCCATACCGCCGTATTTAGATTTCCAGTTGTAATAGCTGGCTTCCGACACGCCGTTTTCGCGGCACACATCCTTAACGTGCCGACCCCCTTCAACTTCTTTTAGAACTCGCAGGATCTGAGTTTCAGTGAAACGCGCTTTCTTCATGATGAGCCTCCTTTGGTAGTATTTTAACCAGAGAACTCTATCAAGCAGTAAGACTAAATTCAGGAGGGACTACAACAGCAACATACACTCCGATTATTGGAATTTTTTCAAACGGAACTGACA
>NZ_JAFMOS010000607.1 GCF_019049755.1 Rahnella perminowiae | reverse complement strand
GGGTTGGGGTGGGGTATTAATGACCATATCTGAATCTGAAGTTGTCTGCTAAACCCCCTCCCGTCCTTCCCCTCTTTCAAGGGAAAGGCGTTTTATCAGGCCAGCTGAACCGGCACGGCTTTGGCGGTGCGTTTCAGCTGGTTTTCACCTTCGAAATAGGCCACTTTCGGCTGGTGCTGGCGGGCCTGTTCATCTGACATCTGCACGTAAGAACAGATGATCAGCAGATCGCCGACACAGGCACAACGCGCTGCCGCGCCGTTGACCGAAATAATCCGTGAACCGCGCTCTGCCGCGATGGCGTATGTCGAGAAACGCTGACCGTTATCAACGTTATAAATATCAATCGCTTCATATTCCAGAATGCCTGAGGCATCGAGAAAATCCTGATCGATGGCGCAGGAACCTTCGTAATGCAAATCAGCCTGGGTTACGTGAACCCGGTGCAGTTTGCCTTGCAGCATTGTACGTACCATTGCGTGTGTACCTTCGTGCGTAAAGAGTCTGGGGATCCGCCGTGCAGACGGACTCACAGTCCGGGGCATCCGGCGGCCAACATAGTTGCCGATTTGACCTGCGCTGTCTACTGCGTCAGATCAACCTCCTGGTTATCAATCAGTCGCGCTTTACCGAGCCAGGCCGCCATCAGGATCACGGCAGAGGTGCTGTCGACAGATAACTCCTGCAAGGTTTTCGCATCACGGATAAACAGTTCATCCGGCGTGAAACCCGCTTCGCGAAGCTGCTGCGCGGTTTCCTGTAACATTTCATCAGTATGGCGTTCACCCTGGCTCAGCCGTTCCGCCAGCATGTTCATAATTTTAAACAGCTGGGGCGCGATTTTACGTTCCTCATTGGTCAGGTAGCCATTGCGTGAACTCAGAGCCAGACCGTCTTTAGCGCGCACAATCGGCACACCCACTATCTCAATATCGTAGCCCATGTCTTCCGCCATGGTGCGCAGCAGCGCCAGTTGCTGGAAGTCTTTCTGTCCGAAACAAGCCACCTGCGGCTGCACCAGATTAAACAGTTTGCTGACGATGGTTGAAACGCCACGGAAATGCCCCGGACGGCTCGCGCCTTCCAGAATGGTGGAGATCACCGGCACGTCGACCTGGGTCTGCCTTGCCAGCCCTTTCGGATACACTTCCGCCGGTGACGGTGCAAATACCAGATCCACGCCGCGTTTATTGAGCTTTTCGCAGTCTTCCTGCAAGGTTCGCGGATAACGTTCAAGGTCATCCGGACGCTCGAACTGCATCGGGTTGACGAAAATACTGACCACGACCACATCACCACGGGCTTTGGCTTCTTCCACCAGCGTCATGTGACCTTCGTGCAGATTGCCCATAGTCGGCACCAGGGCGATACGTTTATTATTCTTGCGGAACTCGCGGATTTCGCGACGCAGCAGCGCCACGCTGTCAATTATCAACACCAGCCTTCTCCCGATTATTTAAAGGAATGTTCTTCACCCGGATACACGCCCTGCGCGACCTGATCAACATACAAACGTACCGCGCCACGAATATCACCCGCTTCGCTGAGGAAATCTTTGGCGAATTTCGGTGTGTGACCACCGGTGATACCGAAGGCGTCATGCATCACCAGAATCTGTCCGTCGGTCACATTACCCGCACCAATGCCGATCACCGGGATGCTCAGTTCTTCGGTGACGCGCCGCGCCAGGTCAACCGGCACACATTCAAGCACCAGCAATTGCGCACCGGCTTCTTCCAGCATCATCGCATCTTTGATCAGCTGGTTCGCAGCCACTTCATCGCGCCCCTGTACTTTATAGCCGCCAAAAATATTGACCGATTGCGGCGTCAGCCCCAGATGGCCACACACGGGTACGGCGCGTTCAGTCAGCATTCTGACCGTATCACACAGCCAGCTGCCACCTTCCAGTTTAACCATGTTACCGCCCGCGCGCATCAGCACTGCTGCGCTCTCAAAGGCCTGTTCCGGCGTGGCATAACTCATGAATGGCAGGTCAGCCAGTAATAACGCATGAGGTGCACCACGACGTACGCAGCGGGTGTGATAAGCAATGTCTTCTACGGTGACCGGCAGCGTGGAATCCTGGCCCTGAACGACCATACCCAGCGAGTCGCCGATCAGCATGACAGAGATGCCCTGTTCAGCAAACAGCTGTGCGAAACTGGCGTCATACGCAGTAATGGTCGCAAATTTATGTTTTTCCTGCTTCCATTGGCGAAGCTGGCTCAGCGTGGTTGGTTTCATGAACACGTTCCTTTGAATAATTCATCGGATAAATATGATGCCGGTATTCTACTGTATGAGCCGAAAGTCAGACAGCAAGTTCGGCAGATAGCCGGTTGACCGGTGCCTTAAGAAGTGATTAAGAAGCACCGGCTATAATGGCAAAAACGGAGGGAACCATGCGAATTCTGTTAGTTGAAGACGACAAAATGATCGGCGACGGCATCAAAGCCGGGCTGGCGAAACTGGGTTTTACGCTCGACTGGTTTACCGACGGGCTGACCGGCAGGGCTGCGCTCGACAGTGCGCCTTACGATGCCGTGATCCTCGATTTAAGCCTGCCGGGTATGGACGGTATGCAGCTTTTGCGCGAGTGGCGAAAGGCTGGCCGGGATACGCCAGTGCTGATCCTCACTGCGCGTGATGCGCTGGAAGAGCGCGTCAGCGGATTGCAGGCCGGTGCTGATGATTATCTGTGTAAGCCATTTGCGCTGGTGGAGGTCGCAGCCCGGTTACAGGCGCTGATCCGCCGTCGCCACGGCGTAATAACGCCGAAGGTCACCCATGGCGCGGTGGAATTTGATCCCGCAGCCCGCAGTGTGAAGCTCAACGGAGAAACCGTAACGCTGACGCCGCGTGAGGTGGCCGTGCTGGAATTGTTCCTTAACAACAAAGGCCGTGTACTGGCACGTACACTTATCCAGGAAAAGCTTTACAACTGGGATGACGAGGTCAGCAGCAACGCAGTGGAAGTGCATATTCACCATCTGCGCAGCAAACTCGGCAAAGGTTTTATTCGCACCGTGCATGGTGTGGGATACACGCTCGGCGATGAGGTAAAACCGGGTGAAGGAGGGGAAGCGTGAGGCGGCTGGATAAACTGAAAAAGTTGCAGAATCTCAGTCTGCGACTGCGCCTTATTCTGCTTTTTTCCATGCTGGCACTGCTGACCTGGCTGATTGCCAGCGGTGTGGCGTGGCATCAGACCCGCAAACATATCAATGAAGTTTTCGATACCCAGCAGATGCTGTTTGCCAAACGTCTGGCAGCCACCGGCTTAGGCGACCGCCTTAATCGGCAAAAAGACACTGAGCTGCCGGACACCAAAAAAATGGTACGCAAAGGCTCACGGGGCCATACCGATGATGACGCGCTGACATTTGCTATCTTCAATCGTCACGGGCAAATGTTGCTCAATGATGGTGAGAATGGCAAACACATCCGTTTTGACGGTGACACGCAGGGGTTTAATGATGTTGAACTCAGAGGGAACAGCGATGCCTGGCGTATGGTCTGGCTGACCTCGCCGGACGGGCAATATCGCGTGGCTGTCGGGCAGGAGCAGGATTATCGCAATGATATGGCGTGGAGCCTGGTGAGCGGCCAGCTGACGCCCTGGCTGGCCTCTTTACCTGTGTTATTGCTGGCGCTGATAATTATGGTGACGCTGGAGCTGCGGCCGCTGCGACGGGTCGCGGAAGGTCTGCGGCAGCGCTCACCGGAAGATGCCACACCTATCGGGACGCATCAGTTACCCGGTGAGGTTCTGCCGCTGGCAAATGCGCTCAATTCCCTGTTTGACCGCACCCGTCAAATGCTGGTGCGCGAACGGCGGTTTACGTCTGATGCCGCTCATGAGCTGCGCAGTCCGCTGGCGGCCTTACGTGTGCAAACGGAAGTTGTACAGCTTTCCGGCGATGATGCCCGGATGCGTGAACATGCGCTGGAAAACCTGATTACCAGTATCGATCGCGCCACGCGGCTGGTGGATCAGTTGCTGACGCTTTCCCGGCTGGAAAGCTTTTCCGCACCTGAAGAGCTGGAGCCCATCGACTGGCCGATGCTGATCGCACAAAGTCTGGCAGAGCAGGATTACCGCGCGCACAGTAAAGGCATTGAATTACGGTTTGAGGAGCAGGGGACGGCACCTGTTATGCGTGGTCAGTCACTGCTGCTTTCGCTGATGGTGCGTAATTTGCTGGATAATGCCATTCGTTATTCTGCCGCCGGGACCTGCGTCACGGTGCGGCTCGATGCGCGGGGATTCACGGTAGAGGATCAGGGGCCGGGCATCAGTACCGAACACCTGTCGCGGCTGGGGGAACGTTTTTACCGGCCACCGGGACAGGAACAGACTGGCAGCGGATTGGGGATTTCGATCATACAAAGGATCGCGCAGTTACATCATCTGAACGTTGTATATCACAATAAAGCAGAAGGCGGGCTGGAAGTGCGGGTCAGTCACTGAAGGAATTACCACCGCGTCAGGCCGTTAAGCGGCACGCGTGCGAGCAGACTGTGCAAGGTTTCGCCGTCAGGGAATACCAGTTCCGGTGCCAGATCGGCCAGCGGGTACAGCATGAATTCGCGGTTTTTCATGTCGTAATGCGGCACCGTTAATCGTTCTGTGTTGATCACCTGATCGCCATACAACAGCATATCAAGATCTAACGTACGTGGCCCCCAGCGTTCAGCTTTGCGAACGCGTCCCTGATTTTGCTCGATCCCTTGTGTGCAATCGAGCAACTGTTCCGGCGGCAGCAGCGTGTCAAGCGCCACCACAGCATTCAGATAATCAGGCTGATCTTGCGGCCCCAGTGGTTTACTGCGGTAAAACGGGGATGCAGCCACAAAGCGGGTGCGCGGCAGATGTGCCAGCGCCTCCAGCGCGCAGTTTACCTGGTCAAGCGGACGGGCAAGATTACTGCCCAGAGCCAGGTAAACGCGGATCACTGACCGCCATCCTTGCGCGGAACCCGTTTACGCGGACGGCGCGGACGTGCACGGCGGGCCGGTGCCGCGTCGTCACCCAGCGTACCGAGCATGCTCTTCTGGGAGGCCGGAGTGGCTTCCTGGAACTCACCCCACCATTGCGCCAGACTCTGCAATTCGCGGTGCTGTTCCACTTCCGCACGCAGTACCAGTAAATCATACGCCGCGCGGAATTTAGGATGTTCCATCAGCTTGTGCGCACGTTTACCCTGACGGCGTGACAGGCGCAGTTGCAGCGCCCAGATATCACGCACCAGTGTGGTAATACGTTTCGGAATGGCCAGCGTACGGCATTGCTCATCAAGCACATCGTTCATGGCCAGTGCGAAGGCGTCGTAGTAGGTCAGCCCGCCTTCCTGCGCCAGCTTCTGCGCATGTTCAATCACCGGATACCACAGCATTGCGGCAAACAGGAACGCCGGATTGACGCGCTGATCGTTATGCAGACGGTGGTCGGTATTTTTCAGCACCTGGAGCAGAATATGTTCCATCGGGCTGTCACCCTGCTCAGTAAACTGGCGGGCAATCAGCGGGAACAAGGGCTGGAAGAGCTGGTATTCGCAAAGCTTTTTATACGTCTCTAAGCCGTAACCGGCCTGCAACAGCTTTAGTGATTCTTCAAACAGACGTGCGGGCGGAATTTCCTGTAGCAGCGTCGCCAGACGGGGGATCGGTCCGGCCGTTTCCGGGCTGATTTTCATGTCCAGTTTGGCCGCGAAACGTACCGCACGCAGCATCCGCACCGGATCTTCGCGATAACGGGTTTCAGGATCACCGATCAGACGGATGATACCATTTTCCAGGTCGCGCAGGCCGCCGGTGTAATCGCGGACCGTGAAGTCTGCAACACCGTAATACAGGCTGTTAATGGTGAAGTCACGGCGCTGGGCATCATCTTCAATGGTGCCAAAAATATTGTCGCGCAGCAGCATGCCATTAACGGCCTGCTGGGAGACGTTTTTATCGTCAGTCTCTTCATACTGTTCGTGGTGACCACGGAAGGTCGCCACTTCGATGATTTCCGGGCCAAACATGACATGAGCCAGACGGAAACGACGTCCCACCAGACGGCAGTTGCGGAACAGCTTGCGTACCTGATCCGGCGTAGCGTTGGTGGTGATGTCGAAATCTTTAGGTTTCTTATCCAGCAATAAGTCACGCACACCGCCGCCAACCAGGAAGGCTTCAAAGCCAGACTTGTTCAGACGGTATAAAACTTTCAGGGCGTTTTCGCTGATATCACGACGAGAAATGTTGTGCTCATCGCGGGGAATAATCGTCATCGCACGGGTTTCACCCGCGTAATCGAATGAGGGGCGCGGTTTCTGTACGTGTTCGGCAGAAGGACGCGGGGCTCGCTGTTCATTGCGGTCGCTGCGCGGGTCGTTATGACGATCACCACGGGTATCGCTGCGTTCGCCACGAGGCGGATAAGATGACGAAGAACGCCGGTTGTTGTTATTGCGGCGTTCGCCTCTGTTCGCGTTGTCTTCCCGGCGGCCGCGATTTTCACGGCGTTGCTCGTTGTCACGGCGTTCGGGGTTTTTTGCCTTCACATTGCCTTCAGCCACAGGAGACGGATCACGACGGGAAGTCTCCTCGCGATGAGGTTCTGCATGAAGCGCGGCTTCGTTATGAACAGCCTTTTCTTCACGAACGACTTTATCTTCACGAACTAGCACCTTACGGCAAAAATTGGCTACTCGGGTAAAAATGGTACACCTCGATAGTGACTGAAAAAAATGGGCGTGACGCAAAAACAGCGGCTAATCATAGCTCACGACAGGCGCTTTGAGAATGCCGAAGTCACATCTGCTGCGCATTAGCGTTCCGGCACGGTATCGCTGATGGCGTCCAGTGTGTTGTCGCCCAGCGTAATAATAAAGGCAAAGGATAATCCTGCCAGTTTTCCGGCAGCGTTTGTCCTAAAAATTTCAGCGCTTTAATGATAACCGGTCGCGGATCGCCCGCAGGCAGCGCCGGAGCGTGATTCTGCTTGGAAAGCTTATCGCCATCTTCATTCACCGCCAGCGGCAAATGCAGATATCCCGGTTGCGGATAACCCAGATGCCGGTACAGCGAAATCTGGCGCACGGTCGGTTCAATCAGATCCGCACCGCGTACAATGTGATTCACGCCCTGAAAATGGTCATCGACCACTACCGCAAGATTATAGGCAAACAGCCCGTCGCGGCGGCGGATAATAAAATCTTCTTCGGCCAGTTGATGGCTGGCCTGCAAATGCCCCTGAAGGTCATCGTCGAAACCGTACACCGGCAATGTCTGATGCAGGCGGATGGCAGCATTTTCCGGGCTGAGTTTCAGGTCACGGCAGTGGCCGTCATAGGTGCCACCGATCTGCGCAATACGCTGGCGGGTGCAGCTACAGTAATAACTTTTTTGCTGATGGTACAGCCCGTCCAGTACTTCGCGGTAAGCGCGGTGACGTTTTGACTGCCAGACCACTTCACCCTCCCATTCCAGCCCGTAACGTTCCAGCGTTCTCAGGATACGGTCAGCAGAGCCGGGAATCTCACGCGGCGGATCGATATCGTCGATGCGCACTAACCAGGTGCCATTTTGCGAGCGGGCATGCAGATAGCTGCCAAGAGCGGCGATCAGGGAACCAAAATGGAGGTCACCGGAAGGTGAAGGGGCGAAACGGCCTGTGTATTTTTTTCGCGGCATAAGAATGGGGGACAGCGTTAAAAGGGAACGCGGTGCATGACGCACCGCGTGGAACCCGGACTTAGCCAGCCATCTGCTTTTCGCGGATTTCTGCCAGAGTCTTACAGTCGATACACAAATCAGCGGTAGGACGGGCTTCAAGACGGCGGATGCCAATCTCAACGCCACAGGAATCGCAATAACCGAAATCCTCGTCTTCCACTTTTTTCAGTGTTTTTTCAATCTTTTTGATCAGCTTACGTTCACGGTCGCGGTTGCGCAGTTCGAGGCTGAATTCTTCTTCCTGAGCGGCACGGTCAACCGGATCAGGGAAGTTTGCGGCTTCGTCCTGCATGTGTGAAACGGTACGATCGACTTCATCCCTGAGCTGATTGCGCCATGCTTCAAGAATCTTTTTGAAGTGAGCCAGCTGAGCGTCGTTCATATACTCTTCGCCCGGCTTCTCTTGATACGGCTGCACCCCAGCGATAGCGAGAATGCTCAAGGACGACGTCTTACGGGTTTGGCCTTCTTGCATGATGCTTCTCCTACATAACACGCACTATGTTCATCCACTTTTCACATTCCGGCATGGCCGCAATGTCCAGGCTTCGAACATTTCGATCCCCAACGGGGGAAAAAATCAGGCCGCTATAAATAACAGAAGGCAACGAGGTTGGCAATTATTCCTCGCAGGTGCTTGACAAGCCTGTGAGGAAAAGCGTATTCGCGACCGGTTTTTTATGCCGCCGACAGGGTATTACAGGGTTATCCGAACGTTTTATGTTCACTGATTGACAGTGTCAGCAGCGGTACTCTTTTTGTGAGGCGGATACCCTCAGCAGAAAGTTCAGCACCGTAGCACATCACTTCAACACCCTTGTTTTGTACATACTTCAGTAAATCGGTATAACGCGGATCAATATGGTGTGCAGCGGATACGCTTTCAATACCTGAATGTAAAACAGCGAAGAAAAGTACTGCCCGCTGCCCTTGCTCTGCCATTGACTGTAACTCGCGTAAATGCTTCTGACCGCGCAGTGTGACTGCATCGGGGAAGAATCCCAGCCCCTCCTGCAACAACGTGACAGATTTCACTTCAATATAGCAGTCAGGTTGATTTTCTGCCTGTAACATCAAGTCTATACGGCTGTTTTCGGCGCCGTATTTTACTTCGGTCATTAATTTACTGTAACCGGATAATTCCGGTATTCGCTGTTCATTGATCGCTTCGCGTACCAGCTGATTGGCCCGCAGCGTATTCACGCAAATCCAGTGTTTTTGTTGGGTTTCGGTCAGTTCCCAGCTGTGCGGATATTTGCGTTTGAGATTGTCCGAAGTGGAATACCAGACGGTGTCGCCGGGTGTTGCACAACCGGTCATCGCGCCGGTGTTGGCGCAATGTAAGGTCAGTTCCGTGCCGTCTGGCGTAATCACGTCGGCGAGAAACCGTTTGTAACGTTTGATCAGCGTGGCAGATTGAAGCGCAGGCTCGAAGTCCATGAAAGTTTCCGTGTGAATGGCTCTTGTGAAAGAGAGTGCTAAAAAAGATCAGCTTTCCTGTGTATCGCACAGCGGCCAGGTTTGCAGGCTGTGGTAACGGGTGCGTCCCCGTTCAAACAGGGATTCGTACAAACTGAATCCGGTGGCGTCCAGTTGCCAGCCGGGCGTGGCCGGAGGAATAGCGACCGGACGGGTCGCGCTGCGATACAGCGACACATGGGGATGAAACGGCAGGGTACTCTGATAACACCCGTTGCGTGCTGCGTGTGATCGCAATACGGAGGCCAGTTGCAACAGCGCATTCGGTGCGCGCTTTGTGCCGATCCACACCACGCCGGACCCCGGCCAGTGGCCGATATCATCCAGTTGCAGGCTGAATTTTTGCGCCTGAATACGCCCGGCAACGCCGGTCAGCGCCCGGGCTTTCAGATCACTGATTTCGCCTAAAAATGCCAGCGTAATGTGCAGGCTGGCGGCAGCGACGGGGCGGCCGGTTTCTGGCGGGAAGTTGTCCGCACGCCATGCAATTACCTGCTTTTGCATTTTTGCGGGCAATGATAAGGCGAAAAACAGGCGGCGTTCGGCAGACATAGTGTTTCCTGTGAAGACAAATCACGGCAACATGCCGGATGTGGGGCTAAATGCTACAATGCCCGCCGTTTAAAGTTAACTCTCATGGAGAATTCATTGACTTCTTTGCCGGTCAGCGCCGTACTCGAACCGCTTTTAGCCGCATTGCAACAGGCGCCGCAAATCCTGCTGCTGGCTCCGACCGGCGCCGGTAAATCGACCTGGCTGCCGTTGCAGTTGCTGAAACAGGCTAACCTGCCGGGCAAGATCCTGTTGCTTGAACCGCGCCGTCTGGCAGCGAAAAACGTCGCCTTTCGCCTGGCACAGCAACTGGGCGAAACGCCGGGGCAGACGGTGGGATATAGCATGCGTGCTGAAAGCAAAACCAGCGCGGCGACCCGCCTTGAAGTGGTGACCGAAGGTATTCTCACCCGCAGGGTACAGGCTGATCCCGAACTGACCGGTGTGTCGATGGTGATCCTCGATGAATTTCATGAGCGCAGTTTGCAGGCCGACCTGGCGCTGGCATTGTTACTCGATGTGCAAAATGCCCTGCGCGACGATTTAAAGATCCTGATAATGTCGGCTACGCTCGATAACCTGCGTTTATCGGATTTGCTGCCGGATGCGCCGGTGATTGAATCCGCAGGCCGCAGTTTCCCGGTGGATCGCCAGTATCTTTCCCTGGCTTCGCATGAACGGCTGGACGAGGGGGTGGCGCGTGTTGTCAGCCGTCTGATGGACGAAAATCATGGCTCCATGCTGCTGTTTTTGCCGGGCGTAGCGGAAATCACCCGTGTACAAAACCTGCTGACGGGCAGACTGGCGCAGGATGTCGATCTCTGTCCGCTGTACGGCGCGCTGTCATTAGAACAGCAGCAAAAAGCCATCCAGCCTTCGCCTGCCGGACGCCGTAAAGTGGTGCTGGCGACGAACATTGCCGAAACCAGTCTGACCATCGAAGGGATCCGTCTGGTGGTCGACAGCGGCCTGGAGCGCAGCGCCCAATTTGACCCGCGTAGCGGCCTGACACGGCTGGTGACGCAACGAGTCAGCCAGGCCTCGATGACCCAACGTGCGGGTCGTGCAGGGCGTCTGGCGCCGGGCCTGTGCTGGCATTTATTCAGCAAAGATCAGGCTGAACGCGCCAGTCAGCAGGCGGAAGCCGAAATGCTGCAAAGCGACCTGAGCAGCTTCTGGCTGGAGTTATTGCAGTGGGGCTGTCAGGATCCGGCACAGCTACAGTGGCTGGATACGCCGCCCGCTGCCGCGCTGTCTGCCGCAAAAAATCTGTTACAGCAGCTCGGCGCGACCGATGCACAAGGCAAGCTCACCGCTGCCGGGCAACGTATGGCTCAACTCGGCTGCGAGCCGCGACTGGCCGCGATGCTGATTTCTGCCGCCGCACAAAGTCCTGAAGCGCTGGCCACGGCGGCGCTGCTGGCCGCGATGCTCGAAGAACCGCCACGCGGCGGATTGCCGGATATGGATTACTGGTTCAGCCGCCCGCAAGGCAACTGGCAGCGGCGGGCAAAGCAACTGTCGCAGCGCACCGGCGCGAAAAGTGGTGAACCGGATATCGCACTCGCGCCGTGGTTACTGGCGCAGGCGTTCAGTGACCGTATCGCACAGCGGCGCGGCGACGATGGCCGCTATTTACTGGCGAACGGGCTGGGCGCGTCTTTGCCGCAGGATGACGGACTGACCCGTTCGCCGTGGTTAGTTGCCCCGCAGTTATTGCAGGGTAACAACAGCCCGGATGCCCGCATTTTGCTGGCAATGGCGCTGGATATCACGCAACTGCCGTCGCACCTGCCCGCAATTGTGAAAGAGCAGACAGCGGTGGAATGGGATGAAGAAAAAGGCACACTGCGCGCCTGGCGACGCTGGCAGATCGGGCGTCTGGTGCTGAAAGCCAATCCGCTGGCAAAGCCGGACGATGAAGAGCTGCAACAGGCGCTGATCGGCTGGATCCGCACACAAGGTTTGCAGGCGCTGAACTGGTCTGTGGCCGCGGAGCAATTGCGCCTGCGTCTGATCTGCGCCGCAAAATGGCTGCCGGAAGCAGGCTGGCCGGCGGTTGACGAGCAGGCATTGCTCGACAATTTAGAACGCTGGTTACAGCCGTCTTTACAGGGTGTTCGCTCATTAAAATCATTGCAACAGGTTGATTTACATGAGGCTTTGTTAAGATTGCTTGACTGGCAACAACGTCAGCGTCTGGACAGCGCGTTGCCGACACATTACACCGTACCGACTGGCAGTCGTCTGCCAATCCGTTATCATGCAGACCAGCCCCCGGCACTCTCGGTGAGAATGCAGGAGATGTTCGGCGAACAGCGCAGCCCGCAACTGGCGGAAGGGCGTATTGCGGTGGTGCTGGAACTGCTGTCACCGGCGCAGCGGCCGTTGCAAATCACCGCCGATCTGGCGGCATTCTGGCAGGGTTCGTACCGTGAGGTGCAGAAAGAAATGAAAGGGCGTTACCCGAAACATCCGTGGCCGGACAATCCGGCGGAGGCGCTGCCGACGCGGCGCACCAAAAAGGCTTCTGCGCCATGAAGAAATGTACAGAGAACCCCTTTTTTTCAGACATTTCTTCTGGGCGAAATGTAAAGCGGGGCACAGAGTAAGCGCCTTGCTGCCTGAACTTCAGGCACGATAATCTATCCTTTTGAAATAACGTGTTTTTTGAAATCAAAAATGAAAATGACTCAGCTAAGCAGAATCATTATGACGAACACAGCAGCGCGTTGGGAGAATGACTAATGTCTGGCGATGATCGCGAGCCGATTGGCCGTAAAGGTAAACCTGCCGGGCGCAAGCCTGCGCGGGCTCGTCCCGTTCGCCGTAGCCGCCGGGATGACGACTACGAAGAATACGAAGAGGAAATCGATGACGAGTATGAGGATGATGATGACGAAGCAGAACGGGGGTCGCGCATGAGTCGTAAAGCCCCGCCACGTAAAGCCAACAAAGGCGGGAAGAAAAGCAAGAAGCGCTGGCTGTTCTGGTTGTTAGTCAAACTGTTTGTCGTCTTCCTGATTTTGCTGGGGATTTACGCGGTTTATCTCAACAAGCAAATTCATGACCGTATTGATGGCGGCAAAGTCTGGCAGTTACCTGCGGCGGTGTATGGCCGTCAGGTCAATCTTGAGCCGGACATGCAAATCAGCAAAGCTGAAATGGTCGGGTTGCTGGAAGGCACGCAGTATCGCGAAGTCACGCGCATCACCCGCCCGGGCGAGTTTACGGTTCACGCGAATTACATTGATTTGCTGCGCCGCCCGTTTGATTTCCCGGAAGGGAAAGAAGGGCAGGTCAACGCCCGCCTGATGTTTGACGGCAGCAGCCTTTCAGAGATTAAAAACCTGGATAACCAGCGTGATTTCGGGCTGTTTCGCCTTGATCCGCGTCTGATCACCATGTTGCAGGCGTCGAATGCCAACGGGGAACAGCGTCTGTTCGTGCCGCGTTCCGGCTTCCCGGATTTGCTGGTCGATACGCTGCTGGCCACGGAAGACCGCCATTTCTACGAGCATGATGGTATCAACTTCTATTCCATTGGTCGTGCCGTGGTGGCTAACCTGACCGCGGGTCACGCGGTGCAGGGCGGTTCAACACTGACACAACAGCTGGTGAAGAACCTGTTCCTGACCAACGAACGTTCGCTGAGTCGTAAAGCGCGTGAAGCGGTGATGGCCATCCTGCTTGATGCGGATTACAGCAAGGATCGCATTCTCGAGCTGTATCTGAACGAAGTGTATCTCGGTCAGAGCGGGTCCGATCAGATCCGCGGTTTCCCGCTGGCGAGCCTGTATTACTTTGGCCGTCCGGTGAATGAACTGAGCCTCGATCAGCAGGCCTTGCTGGTGGGTATGGTAAAAGGTGCCTCGCTGTATAACCCGTGGCGTAACCCGCAGATGGCGTTGCAACGTCGTAATCTGGTGCTGCGTTTACTGGTTGAGCAGAAAGTTATCGATCAGGAACTGTATGACATGCTGAGCGCCCGCCCGCTGGGTGTGCAGCCGAAAGGCGGGGTGATTTCGCCGCAGCCAGCATTTATGCAGATGGTGCGTCAGGAACTGCAGGCCAAACTGGGCGATAAAGTTCAGGACATGTCCGGGGTGAAAATCTTCACCACGCTGGATCCGATTTCTCAGGATGCGGCGGAAAAAGCTGTCGAGGAAGGCATTCCGTTACTGCGTAAGAAAAGCGGTCTGAATGATATCGAGACGGCGATGGTGGTGGTTGACCGCTATACCGGTGAGGTGCGGGCGATGGTCGGCGGCGCGGAAACGCAGTTCGCGGGCTTTAACCGTGCCATGCAGGCGCGACGTCAGGTCGGCTCGCTGGCTAAACCGGCGACCTACCTGACCGCGTTGTCTCAGCCGGATAAATACCGTCTGAACACCATTCTGGCTGACCAGCCGCTGACGCTGAAACTGGCGAACGGCCAGATATGGTCGCCGAAAAACGATGACCATCAGTTCCGGGGCCAGGTTCTGCTGGTGGATGCCCTGGCGCGTTCAATGAACGTCCCGACAGTTAATCTGGGGATGGCCGTTGGCCTCGACAACATCACCAAAACGCTGATTGATTTGGGCATCCCGAAAGAATCGCTGAACCAGACGCCATCCATGCTGCTGGGTGCGATTGCCCTGACGCCGATGGAAGTCGCGCAGGAATACCAGACCATAGCCAGCGGCGGCAATAAAGCGCCACTGTCTGCGGTGCGCTCGGTGATTGCTGAAGACGGCACGGTGCTCTATCAGAGCTTCCCGCAGGCGGTACGGGTGATCCCGCCGCAGGCTGCATATCTGACGTTGTATGCCATGCAACAGGTGGTGCAGGAAGGGACCTCACGCGCCCTGGCGAATAAATTCCCGAAACTGCATCTGGCAGCGAAAACCGGTACCTCGAACGAACTGCGTGACAGCTGGTTTGCCGGCATCGATGGTAACCAGGTGGCGATCACCTGGGTAGGTCGTGATAACAATGGTCCGTCCAAACTGTGGGGGTCCACCGGTGCGCTGGTGCTTTACGGACGCTATCTGGAAAACGGCACACCTCAGCCACTGGATCTGCAAATGCCGGAAGGCATCAGTACGATGAATATTGATGGCAGCGGTAACTTTGTCTGTGGCAACAGCGGTGGCCTGTTGGGCGGAAGTGGTGCAGTGCGTTCAATCCCGGTCTGGACCGATTCGCCTGACGCCATGTGCCAGGCGTCTGTGACTGCTGTTCAGCAACAACAGCAACAGCAACAAATCCAGCAGCAACAACAATCCGGGCAGCAACAGCCGCAGGATGAGAAGAAAGACAGTAACGGTGTTGCGGGTTGGATCAAGGATATGTTCGGCTCAGGGAATTAATTCCATAAACCTCAAAGGCGCAATGAAAGTTGCGCCTTTTTTGTTTGTTATTCTCACTCAAATTAACCCGCCGCGTTTTACATCTTCTGCAAATACGCCACATTCATTCCCGTTTAATTTATAAGAGTTTTTACCCCTGTTTAACATGGGGAGATTTTTTATTCGTTCGGACAATCTATACATTAAATAGGCTTGCAGCCGCGCAAGCATTGAGCATAATATGCGACGGTTATAATAATAATTATCGTTTACATTCCCATTACTCCTCCAGAGATTATGCAATGGTTTCTCAACGTTCGCTTTCAACCTCAGTCCGACAAGGCGCATTCAGGCGCCGGACGTTAGCTTTAACTATCACCGCTGCGCTCGGCTCTGCCGCGTTTTATGCCGGTGCAGCCACCACCGCGCCTGCGAAAGAAGACACCATCAACGTGACCAGCCAGGCAACGGCTGAAGCGGCGCCAGAATCGGCATGGGGGCCGGCGGCCACTATCGCTGCGAAACACAGCGCAACCGGCACGAAAACTGACACGCCGCTGGTGAAGACACCACAATCTGTTTCCGTGGTCACCCGCGAAGAAATGGACATGAAGCAGCCAGGGACCGTGAAAGAGGCGCTGGGCTATACGCCGGGCGTCTTTGCCAGTCGTGGCAGCTCTAACACTATTGACGCCATGGCCATCCGTGGCTTCACCTCGGTCAACACTAACCAGTATCTCGATGGCATCAAACTTCAGGGGGATAACTATTCCGAAGTGTCGATGGATCCGTACATGCTGGAGCGCGTTGAAGTGCTGCGCGGGCCGTCTTCCGTTTTGTACGGTAAGAGCAACCCTGGCGGTGTCGTCAGCATGGTCAGCAAACGCCCGACGACTGAACCGCTGAAAGAAGTGCAGTTCAAAATGGGTACCGATAACCTGTTCCAGACCGGTTTTGATTTCAGCGATGCTATCGATGATGCAGGCGTCTATTCTTACCGTCTGACCGGCGTGGCGCGCAGTCAGGATGCGCAGCAGGAAATGGCAAAAGAGAAACGCTATTCAATCGCGCCGTCTTTCTCATGGCGTCCTGATGATAAAACTGACTTCACCTTCCTGAGCAATTTCCAGAACGATCCGGATGCCGGATTCTACGGATGGTTACCTCGTGAAGGGACTGTGGTGCCGTATTACGACGCCAATGGAAAAGCGCATAAATTACCGACAGACTTCAACGAAGGTGAAGCGGGTAATCGCATGTCCCGTAACCAGAAAATGGTCGGTTACAGCTTCGCCCATCAGTTTGATGATACCTGGACGGTTCGCCAGAACCTGCGTTACACCAAACTCGATACGGAATATAAATCGGTTTACGGCTTCGGCTACCTCGGTAACGGTAACATTACCCGCAGCTATGTTCAGTCCAAAGAGAAGCTGGCGAACTTTGATGTCGATACACAGGCTCAGGCTAAATTCGGCACCGGCGATGTCGGTCACACCGTG
Organism: Rahnella perminowiae; assembly: GCF_019049755.1. Taxonomy (GTDB): domain Bacteria; phylum Pseudomonadota; class Gammaproteobacteria; order Enterobacterales; family Enterobacteriaceae; genus Rahnella; species Rahnella perminowiae. Next base: position 11,245 of record NZ_JAFMOS010000607.1, on the reverse strand, counting down.
CTGGTGGGTGTCGATTACATGCGTATGCGTAATGACATTAATGCCGATTACGGCAGCGCAAGTAATCTGAACCTGGCCAATCCGCAATACGGTAACGGCAATGTTTCGCTCTATTTCCCGTATAAGCTCCTCAACCGTCAGGAACAAACCGGCCTGTACGCGCAGGATCAGGCGGAATGGAACAAGTGGATCCTGACCGTCGGTGGCCGTTACGATTTTGCGAAAAGCTCAACCTACACCCGCACTACCAACAGCGCATCGCAGATTAACGACCAGCAGTTTACCTGGCGTGGTGGTCTGAACTACCTGTTCGACAATGGTATTTCTCCATACTTCAGCTACAGCGAGTCGTTTGAGCCAACGGCAGGCGCGACCAAGCAAGGTCAGCCTTTCGATCCTTCAATGGGTAAGCAGTACGAAGCCGGGATCAAATACATCCCGAACGATCGTCCGGTCAGCCTGACGGCCGCGGTATACCAGCTGACAAAAGACAAAAATCTGACAGCCAATCCGTCTGACGCGGCCTTTAGCGTTCAGTCCGGTGAAATCCGTTCGCGCGGTGTGGAACTGGAAGCCAAAGCCGCGGTGAATGCCAACATCAACGTCACGGCGTCTTACACTTACACCGATGCAAAATACACGCATGACACCAATTTCGAAGGCAAGCGTCCTGTTGAAGTGCCGGCAAATATGGCGTCTTTGTGGGCGGATTACACCTTCCACGAAACCGCGCTCAGCGGCCTGACAGTGGGCTCCGGCGTGCGCTATGTCGGTGCCACACCGCAAACGGCGTGAATGCATCCAGAGAGAATGAGGCATTCAACGTCTCGTCCTATACGCTGGTCGATGCTACGGTGAAATACGATCTGGGTCGTTTCGGTATGCCGGGTTCTTCTGTTGGTCTGAACATCAACAACCTGCTGGATCGTGAATATGTCGCCAGTTGCTACCGCGATTATGCCTGTTACTGGGGCTCGGATCGTCAGGTGGTCGCAACGGCCACATTCCGCTTCTGATACCCGTCAACGCATCTGCAACCAGAATTATTTAGGGTATCGGTAGCAGTGACGTGGTCAAATCCGGGCACGCTGGTCGTGCCCGTTTCCTGTTCTCAACCAGATGTCGACGTAGAAAATCTTATGCCTGATAACAACGTACATCCTTCTTCCCCGCTGCCAGACAGCGTATTTCGCCTGCAAGATGTCAGCTTTACCGTGCCGGGGAGAACGCTGCTGGCGCCACTGTCGCTGACTTTTCCACAGGGAAAAGTGTGTGGGCTGATTGGTCATAACGGGTCGGGAAAGTCGACGTTACTTAAAATGCTCGGGCGGCATCAGTCTGCGACATCCGGAACGATTTATCTCAATGAAACGCCACTGGCACAGTGGGACAGTAAAGCCTTTGCGCGTCAGGTTGCCTACCTGCCGCAGCAGCTTCCTGCCGCAGAAGGTATGACCGTACAGGAACTGGTGGCGATTGGCCGCTATCCCTGGCACGGCGCACTGGGGCGTTTCAAGCCTCAGGACAAAGAAAAGGTTGAAGAAGCTATTGCACTGGTCGGCCTCAAACCGTTTGCCCGGCGTCTGGTAGACAGCCTCTCCGGCGGCGAACGTCAGCGCGCCTGGCTGGCAATGATGGTGGCGCAGGACAGCCGTTGCCTGCTGCTCGATGAACCGACTTCTGCGCTGGATATTGCCCATCAGAAAGACGTGCTGGCGTTGATCCAGCGTCTGAGCCGTGAAAAAGGCTTAACGGTGATCGCGGTGCTGCATGACCTGAACATGGCCGCACGTTATTGCGATCAGCTGATGGCTTTGCGCGGTGGCGAAATGATTGCACAGGGCGCGCCGCAAGAGATGATGCGCGGCGATGTGCTTGAACAAATTTATGGTATTCCGATGGGAATCCTGCCGCATCCTGCGGGTGGTGCGCCGGTGAGCTTCGTATACTGATATGTCTGATATTTCAAACTTTTCCGGATTAACCCGTCGCCGTCTGTTGCAGATGATGGCGCTTTCCCCGTTGCTGACGTCGCTGCCGGCACTGTCGGCAGCGCGTCCTGATCTCAGCCGGATTATTGCCCTTGAATGGTTGCCTGCCGAGTTGCTGATCGCACTCGGCGTGATGCCGCTGGCGATTGCAGATATTCGTAATTACAACACCTGGGTTGTTGAACCGACGCTGGCTCCGGGCGTGATTGATGTCGGTCAGCGTACCGAACCTAATATGGAACTTATTCAGCAACTGAAACCCTCGCTGTTGCTGATCACTTCCGGTTATGGCCCGACCACCCGTCAGCTCGAAACGATTGCGCCGGTGCTGGGCGTTAAAGCCAATGACGGTTCGGCGAAACCGCTAAATCTGGCCATCAGTTCTCTGCATAAACTGGCCGATACCCTCGGGTTACAGCATCGCGCCGAAACGCATTTGCAGTTGTACCGCAACACGCTGACGCAAACCCGCGAGCAACTGAAGCCGGTCGCGCATCAGCCGCTGCTGTTAATCACCTTCATTGATACGCGCCACGTTCTGGTGTTTGGCGTAGGCAGCATGTTCCATGAAGTGATGGGCGAACTCGGGCTGACTAACGCCTGGGCGGGGGAAGGCAGCTTCTGGGGCAGCGTATCGGTGGGCGTTGAGCGCCTGGCCAGCATTAAAAATGCCCGCGTATTGTGTTTCGAACATGACAACACCGACATGATGGATGCCGTGGCGAAAACGCCGCTGTGGAAATCCATGCCGTTCGTACGTGCAGATCAGTTCAGCATCGTGCCCGCCGTGTGGTATTACGGCGCAACCTTCAGCGCGATGCACTTCTGCAAGACGTTAACCCGAACCCTGAGGAAACCGGTATGAATCGCCGTGCGCTCAGCGTTTCGCTGCTCCTGCTGATTCTCCTGACGCTGGCCGCCGGTGCGCTCAGTATCTACAACCTGCATCAGCAACTGCCTTATGCGCAGTGGCGCGGCGCGCTATGGCATCCTGATATCGACAATGTTCAGCAGATGCTTTTTCATTACAGTTTGCTGCCGCGTGTCGTCGTGGCCTTGCTGGCGGGAGCCGGGCTGGGACTGGTCGGTTTGCTGTTCCAGCAGGTGTTGCGCAATCCGCTGGCGGAACCCGCAACACTCGGTGTCTCGGCGGGCGCACAGCTCGGTCTGACGGTGGCCACTTTGTGGGCGCTGCCGGGCGGAATGATCACCCAGCAGTTTGCCGCCATGACGGGCGCGGTGGTTATCGGTGCACTGGTGTTCGGTATTGCCTGGGGCAAACGCATGTCACCGGTCACGCTGATCCTCGCCGGTCTGGTGCTCGGCTTATATTGCAGTGCGGTGAACGGCCTGATCGGCATTTTCAACTATCAGAATCTGCAAAGTTTGTACATGTGGAGCAGTGGTGCGCTGAACCAGCAGGACTGGGATGTGGCGAGTTTCCTGCTGCCACGTGTGATTATCGTCTGGCTGCTGGCATTTTTGTTGCAGCGTCCGATGACGTTGCTGGGGCTGGATGACGGTGTTGCCAAAAATCTCGGCCTCGGGCTGTCAGCGGCGCGTCTTGCTGTGCTGACGCTGGCGATTCTGATGAGTGCGCAACTGGTCAATGCGGTGGGGATTATCGGCTTTATTGGCCTGTTTGCACCGCTTCTGGCAAAAATGTTGGGCGCACGTCGACTGGCTGTACGGCTGGTCATGGCGCCGGTGATCGGTGCGTTGCTGCTTTGGTTTACCGATCAGGTGATGCAAACCATCACCACATTCTGGATGGAAATTCCGACCGGTGCCGCGACGGCGCTGGTGGGTGCGCCGCTGCTGTTATGGCTGCTGCCGCGTCTGCGTAATAACATGGCACCGCCGCCGATGAATCAGGGCGACCATGTGCCCGATGAACGTCAGCATCTGGTGCGCTGGGTGTCACTGGCACTGACCGTGTTGTTCTTCGGCCTGATGGTTGCGCTGATGGCCGGACGTAACGCCACCGGCTGGAGCTGGTCAACCGGTGCCGACCTGCAGGCACTGTTGCCGTGGCGTTTACCGCGCGTGCTGGCAGCGCTGGCGGCAGGCGTGATGCTGGCGTCATCCGGTGTGCTGATTCAAAAACTGACCGGTAATGCAATGGCCAGCCCGGAAGTGCTGGGGATCAGCTCCGGTGCGGCGACGGGTGTGGTGGTGATGATGTTTATCGTGCCGGGCGATGCCTTTGTATGGCTGTTGCCGGCGGGCACGGCCGGTGCGGCGCTGACGCTGCTGGTGATTATGGTCGCCTCGGGGCTGAGAAGTTTTTCGGCCGAACGTATGTTACTGACCGGTATCGCGCTGAGTACCGCATTCACCACGCTGATGACATTGCTGCTGGCGAGCGGTGATCCGCGCATGGGCGGCTTGCTGACCTGGCTTTCCGGTTCAACCTATTCCGTTTCTGCACAAGCGGCGTGGCGCACGCTGATCCTGGCCGGGGTGCTGATGGTTCTTGTGCCATTCTGCCGCCGCTGGATCAATATTCTGCCACTGGGTAGCGTGACGGCGAAATCGGTCGGAGTGGCGCTGACGCCCACCCGCGTGGCGATCTTACTGCTGGCGGCGGTGATGACGGCAGCGGCGACGCTGACGGTCGGACCGCTGAGTTTTGTCGGGCTGATGGCACCGCATATGGCGCGCATGATGGGATTTCGCAGGGCGATCCCGCAGTGGATGGTCGCCAGCGTGCTGGGCGGGTTGCTGATGATCTTTGCTGACTGGTGCGGACGTATGATCATCTTCCCGGATCAGATCCCCGCCGGTTTGCTCGCCACCTTTATCGGCGCACCGTACTTTATTTATCTGCTGAGAAAGCAGGCACAATAATAAAAAAGGGCACTCCGGTGAGTGCCCTGAAATCAGCTGATATCGTCTTAAAAATTCACTTTTAAACCGACAGCGGCCTGATAGTTGCTGTAATCATTTTCACCGGCAGAGGCACCCGCCTGACCCCAGACCTGTATGTTTTCTGACGCTTTTCCGCTGAGACCCATCCGCAATCCATAGCGGTTTTCCGGGACATCGCTGCTGAGGGTATCGCCGTTAAAGGTCAGAGAATCTGCATACTGGCCATTTTCCCAATTCACTTCTACATAAGGAACCAGTGCGCTGCTGTCATTGCTGCTACGGTTAGATAAGCGAATAGCCGCGCGACTTTGCAATGCATCATCACTGCCGCCGGTGATACGGCTACCGTTGGTTTCGGTGTGGTTTTCACTGTCATAGCGGTTATAGATAACCTGCGCCTGAGGCTCAACCGTCCATTCACGGGTTGCTGACTGGCCGAAAGCCAGCAGATATCCTGTTTCCAGTGAAGTCTGGATCCCCTGGCTGCGGTAGTTTTCTTTGTCCAGCTGGTCGCCCTGAACGCTGTTGTCATACCAGGCATAGTGTGCCCAGCTGTCTACATACCAGCCTTTTTGGCGCTGCGCATCCTGATACCAGGTCGCATAGGTCCCCACGCTATAACCGCTTACTTTACCCGTTGCGCCGTAGTGGTTGCCCTCTGCTTGCGATTGAGTCCTGCTTTCGCCAACACCTGCCATGATGCCTAACTGATACTGGCCACCACTGGCCGTATCGCCGGTAAGAAGCTCAGTTCCCAGTTGCAGTGCGGTACTGTTGATATCCAGGGATAAATCGCCGCCCGCCGCATTAAGCTCAGTCGCATCGCTGTGAATGAACAGCCAGGCCCGCCCGTCCTCACTTTTTTGTGCAGTACCGCGATCATGCTGCTGCAACGTGAACATACGCTGCGCAGCCAGCTGGTTACCGAGATAAGCACCGGTTTCAGGGCGATAGAGCGAAGGTGCCGGTGTTGGGTCCGGCGTCGGCTCAGGCGTGGGGTCAGGAATGGGATCCGGGGTGGGATCAGGAATTGGATCAGGCTCAGGCGTAGGGTCGGGCTCCGGGGTGGGATCCGGTTCCGGCGCGGTTGCCGAACTCAGATACCAGTCGCCATTCTGGGTATTCTGGAACAGGTTATATTCATATGCCCCGGCAACCGCGCGGTTCGCCAGCGAGAACTGCCCGTCAGAAGTGCCTTCTACACTGATGACTTCCATGCCTTGCAGGCTTTCAGCGCCCATTCCACCGATATTATTGACGGTCAGGGAGGATTGTCCGTAGCTGTTACCTCCGATCACCAGTGTGTCAGTCAGTGATGCATCATCGCCCAGTTCGCTGTTCATCACTACGGTTCCGTTATCGCCCGTATAATCGCCGGTAATGACATAGCGATTACCTACCTGGCCGCCGCCCAGCAACAGTGTGCCGGCATTGTTCATGTTTCCCTGCAACGTTGTTGTGCCAGCGGTGACTGATGCTTTACCGGGCAGGGCGTTATAGGCCATCACCGTTCCGCTGTTATTAATGTCACCCGTAACATTCCCTTGTGAAGCAAACCAGGCACCTTGCGCGACATTTACTTCAGGTGCGGTCAGGGAGCCGGTAGCCTCAACCAGTAATCCCCCGCCGCTATTGATGAGGGCATTTCCCGCCGAGGTGACATTGCCACTCAGGGTCAGTTGTCCGTGGTTAACCAACAATGTTGATTCATCGCTGCCGGTAAGGTTGATATCACCGGACAATGCCCAGTCATTACCGTTCATCGTCAGCGTTTTAAAGCCAGTGCCGGCCGACGTGCCGGTAAAATTGGCATCCTCAGATCCGGTTTCATAAAGCACCAGGGTATTGGTGTCTGCTGTGCTGCTGATAACGTCGCCGTTGAGCACGGATCCGGTGCTAAGTGTCAGGGAATTGCTGCCAGTGCCTGAGAAATTAACCGCTGCTTCTTTCCCTGAGAGGGTGCCGTAATTGGTGATATCGAAACTGGCAGTGTCAGAAATCAGGATGCCTGAATCCAGTTCAGAAGATATCGTGCCTCCGGCCTGGTTGATTATCACCCCATTGGCATTTCCCCTGCCTACCACACCGCCGGTTTTACCTGAGATGAGTCCGGAATTGAGTATCTGGCTTTGCGGATCGCCGTCTGCTGCTGAGTTGAATATCACACCGTAGCCGGTGCTGTTCACCACGCTACCTTCGGTACTGTTATAGTGGCCGCCGTTATAAAAATAAACCGCTGTGCGTGGTTTGTCAGGATTGGACGCTTTTATTGTGCCGCTGTTATTTACGATTGAAAATTCCTTGAGATAGACAGCATCGGACTGAGATTCAATATAACCAGACTCACTATTATTGACCGTTCCGCTACCGTTCATTCGTACAGAATAATCATCACCGGCAAATTCTGTTCCGGTTGTAGTAATACTTACAGTGTTATTAAGTGTTGAATTATTCCCCTCAAATAAAATACCATTTTTTCCGGTTATTTCAGGCACAATGCTTTCGCTGTCTGACGGTGAAGGCCGTACCATTTCGAAGGTATTCCCGTCACCCGTAATAATGACGGCAGTACCCGTGGGATCGGTAAGGCTTTCTGCAGGCTGGAATAATGTGTCGGTGCCATCGAAAGACGTGGTTGTGAGCAGGGTCGCTCCGCTGTTTGCTTTTACCGGCGCAGAGGCCGCCATTGCCGGAGGAATTCCCTGTGCCAGAAAAAGAGGGAGTGCGGTATAAAGGGCAATTCTGAGTACAGAGATCCGGGATTTAACAGGTATATTCCCTGTCGTCCTGGAAGTTAAATAATTTTTATATACCATGCTGAATACAATTCCTTTGCATCATTCATTTGAAGTGATATTTGAAAAGCCGGAATTGTATCTTTTGGCGGTGGTTAAATAAAATACAGATATTATATATATCACGGGAAGGTATTCCTCCCGTGAATAATAAATTAATTTACATTATTAAAGCTTAGCGAAACAACGACGTGCTGCATCGATGGTGCGCTGAATATCTTCCTGCGTATGGGCGATAGACATAAAACCTGCTTCGAACGCGGAGGGGGCGAGGTAAACACCTTCATCCAACATCAGGTGGAAGAACTTTTTGAAACGTTCAACGTCACATTTCATCACATCCTGATAGCAGGTGATGGTTTCAGCATCGGTAAAGAACAACCCGAACATGCCGCCGACGTGATTCACCGCGAACGGAATATTTTCTTTGCGTGCCGCGTCCAGCAAGCCTTCGGCCAGTTGGGTGGTGCGTTCGGTCAGGGTCTGATGAACGCCCGGCTGTGCGACTTGTGTCAGGCAGGCAATACCGGCAGCCATGGCAATCGGGTTACCGGAAAGTGTTCCTGCCTGATAAACCGGCCCCGTTGGTGCCAGCGCTTCCATCACATCGCGGCGCCCGCCGAATGCGCCCACCGGCATTCCTCCGCCGATGATTTTACCCAGGCATGTGAGGTCAGGCATCACATCATAATAATCCTGCGCACCACCCAGTGCGACACGGAAACCGGTCATGACTTCATCGATGATCAACAGTGCGCTAAATTCATCACAAATTGCCCGCAGACCGGGCAAAAACTCAGGCAATGGCGGTACACAGTTCATATTGCCAGCGACCGGCTCAACAATGATACAGGCGATATCGTCAGGAAATTGTTCGAACGCGGCGCGGACAGAATCCAGATCATTATAGGTACAGGTCAGCGTGTGTTTGGCAAAATCAGCCGGTACGCCTGGTGAGTTTGGCTGGCCGAGGGTCAGCGCGCCGGAACCGGCTTTCACCAACAGGCAGTCGGCATGGCCATGGTAACAGCCTTCGAATTTGACGATTTTATCGCGATGCGTGAAACCACGCGCCAGACGGATGGCACTCATCGTCGCTTCGGTGCCGGAGTTCACCATGCGCACCATGTCCATGCTGGGCACCAGACCGGTCACCAGTTCGGCCATTTTGACTTCCATCTCGGTCGGTGCCCCAAAGCTCAGACCGCGCTCTGCTGCTTCAATCACCGCATTGCGGATTTCAGCATTGTTATGGCCAAGCACCATCGGTCCCCATGAACCCACGTAGTCGATGTAGGCTTTACCATCGGCATCAAACAGGAAAGCGCCGTCAGCACGCGCGATGAATAAGGGGGTGCCGCCGACGCCGGAGAAGGCACGTACCGGCGAGTTAACACCGCCCGGGATCAGCGCTTGCGCCTGCGTGAACAGACTTTCTGACTTACTCATTATTCGGCTCCTGAATTGCTGGGTTCAATATGTGATGAAAAGATTAACGCGCCCATTCTAGTGAACTGAGCGGCGTTATCAAACCGTAAACCGTGCGGCATTTTGTTGCAGATCCTGTCAGGACGGCAATTTGTATGATTAAATCCATTTACCTTCCATAACCTTTTTTGTATTTCGCCTTCCGTGATGAATGAATCAGACACTGAAATTTTAGCGGATTCGCCCGCGCGCGGTCCGCGCAAACGCAGCGAAATCCTGCGCCTTGTATTGCGTCGCGATAAAACGCCGGTCACCATTTTGCTTGTCGCCGCTGTGGTCGGCACGGCCGCCGGTTTACTCGGCGTAGCATTCGAAAAAGCGGTGAACTGGGTGATGGCGGTCCGGCTTTCCGGGCTGGATGTCTTCAGTGATTACTGGATCCTGCTGTGGCCACTGACGTTTGTGTTTTCCGCCGCACTGGCGATGGTCGGGTACTATCTGGTTCGGTGTTATGCGCCCGAGGCGGGCGGTTCAGGGATTCCGGAAATTGAAGGCGCGCTGGAGGAATTAAGGCCGGTACGCTGGTGGCGTGTGATCCCGGTGAAATTTTTCGGCGGCATGGGCACGCTGGGCGCGGGTATGGTGCTGGGAAGGGAAGGGCCAACTGTTCAGATGGGCGCGAATGTCGGGAAAATGATGGTCGATATTTTCCGGCTGCGCAGTGCGGAGGCGCGGCATTCGTTGCTGGCAACCGGTGCGGCGGCCGGTCTTTCGGCCGCATTTAATGCGCCGCTTGCCGGTATTCTGTTTATTCTCGAAGAGATGCGGCTGCAGTTCCGTTACAGCCTGATCTCGATAAAAGCGGTGTTTATCGGTGTGATCATGTCGAGTATCGTTTTCCGTATTTTTAACGGTGACGGCGCGGTGATTGAAGTCGGCAAACTGGCGAGTGCGCCGCTCAACACCCTGTGGTTGTATCTGGTGTTAGGCATGGTATTTGGTGTGGTCGGCGTCTGCTTTAACGCCCTTATTTTCCGTACGCAGGATATGTTTGCCCGCGTGCATGGTGGAAATCTGCGTAAAATCCTGCTTATCGGCGGCATGTTGGGAGGATTCTGCGGCCTGCTCGGGCTGGTGCATCAGGAAGCCACCGGGGGAGGATTCGCATTGATCCCGCTGGCGGCGGCAGGAAAATACAGCCTGATGATGTTGCTGGCGATCTTCGTTGTCCGGGTGGTCACGACGCTGTTGTGCTTTGCGTCCGGTGCACCGGGAGGGATTTTTGCCCCGATGCTGGCGCTGGGCACGTTGCTCGGCACCGCATTCGGTACGGCGGCACTGGCGTGGTTCCCGCAATACGGCATTCAGCCTGCCACTTTTGCCATTGCCGGAATGGGCGCGCTATTTGCCGCCAGTGTGCGTGCACCGCTGACCGGTATCGTGCTGGTGCTGGAGATGACCGATAATTATCAGCTGATTTTACCGATGATTATTACCTGCCTGGGGGCGACCCTGCTGGCGCAGTTTTTGGGCGGTAAACCCTTGTATTCCGCCATCCTGACCCGCACCTTACAGAGGCAGGAACGTGAGAATGCCGAAAAAACGCAGGCCGGGGTTACCACTGAAAGCACCAATGAGCAGGACAACGCAGCCAAAAATGCCCATACTTGAAGCATTAACTCAGGTATAAGATAATGAGTATATTATTCAGACAGTCAATCCGGCGGCCTGAACAAATGCGGATTGGGAGTGAGAAATTATGAGTGAAGCATTGTTGAATGAAACAGCCGCGTTGCCGTTACAGTTTACTGAGGCCGCGGCACGTAAGGTGAAAAACCTGATTTCCGATGAGGAAAACCCGAACCTGAAACTGCGTGTGTATATCACCGGGGGCGGTTGTAGCGGTTTCCAGTACGGTTTCACCTTTGATGACAAAATTAATGATGGTGACATGACCATCGAAAAAGCCGGTGTGGCGCTGGTGGTGGATCCGATGAGCCTGCAATATCTGGTCGGCGGTTCGGTGGATTATACCGAAGGGCTGGAAGGTTCACGTTTTGTGGTGACCAATCCGAATGCAAAAACCACCTGTGGTTGTGGTTCCTCTTTCAGCATTTAATTACCCGTTTCAAAGAAAAAGCCCGTCTGCGCATGCAGACG
>NZ_JAFMOS010000238.1 GCF_019049755.1 Rahnella perminowiae | reverse complement strand
TATTACCTGAATCTATGCTTTACATTGATTACATTTTTGTTTGCGAGATGCTTTCCAATGCTTTGAAAAGCCAGTTTTTTATTAAATTAATCGGCGTAAATTGTTTCCTGCTGCGGCAAAATCCGTAGCCAGGATTTGCAACCTGTGACATTTGAAATATTCATGGTTAAATACACCGTGGATCTCCGCCAGCATATTATGGCGGATCAGACAGAGCAGCCTTCGGGCTGGCTGGTTTTCTCAAATGTCCGGTATTGCAAACTCTGTTTGATCTGCCACCCATGCGATTTGCAACGCATGTATGACGCCACACCAAACATTTGAGGGTTTACCATGATTACTTCTACTTCTTTACCGAATCCTACCGCTGATGGCCTGTTCGATAAGACACCGCTTGAACCCGATGAACTTTGTGATCAATGCCGAGCACTCTGTCTGGCTATCACCGAAATCTGCAATCCAGTCGCTAAAGAAATACTGAATTTTGTTCTTTTGGAAAGGCTGAACCTCTTAAACGATGTGCTAGCATTTTCAGCAAATGATGAAGACGTTATGGATCAAATAGCCGTTTGAGTCGTCTTTAAAACCCCCTCCCCGCCTCCCCCTTCGCAGGGGGAGGAGCAGATCGAGTATGTGGAAACTCACGGGCGATTCAGAAATCTTGCTGAACGGAGCGGCCTGAAGACCTATGGCTTCAGGACCGAGAGAAGGCACCGCGCAGCGGCAAGATTTCCAGCCTGTCACGGTGGTACCTGAAACATAGCCAGCCAGCGAAGCGCTTGTTGTAAAGGCGGGGAGGAATCCAAAGGAGGGAAAGCACTTCCCTCCTTTGGGCGGTTTCGGCGCAGCGCGTTAAGCGATCACCGCACTTGAGAAACCGAAATTTTCACAATTCAGCCTTCACGGCGAGTGAGAAAGCGTTCGGTTAGCCGCCCCGTTGCAGCGGCTCCCTGCCACTAATGCCTCGTCTGTTCCTTTTCCCTCGCGACGACAGAAAACTCCGCCATCATTCGCACCAGATCTTGCATGCCGAGATTTACCTGATTGATCACATCACCCGCATTGCGGCTCAGTGCAACGCCGCCGCCCGCGCGGCTGACACAATTCCCCATGCCGTCAATCGCAGCCATCACACCGTCGCGGATGTTTTGTGTGAGCTGATCTATCTCAACAGCCGCTTTGCGGGACTGATCGGCCAGTGACCGGACTTCCCCCGCCACCACGGCAAACCCCCTCCCTTGCTCACCCGCGTGCGCTGCTTCAATAGTCGCGTTGATGGCCAGCAAATTGGTCTGTGAGGAAATACGGCGGATGGTGTCAACCATTTCGCCAATGCGTTCCGAAGTCTGACCCAGTTGTCCGATGATATCGGAAGTCCGCCGTGCCAGCGCTTCCACTTCCTGCATATCTTCCACGGCTTGCCGGACGATGGTTACCCCCTCTGCCGCCGTTTTATCAGTGGTCAGCGACAGTTCATGCACATGTGTCATCATGCTTTCCTGCTGACGCTGCTGATGCATCTGATCCGTAATGTCATGCGCAATTTTAACGATCTTTATCACTTTGCCGTCATCATCTATCACCGGATTATAACTCGCTTCCAGCCAGACAGGCTGGCCGCGGCCATTGATGCGCTCAAAACGCCCGAGAATAAACTCACCGCTTCGCAGACGCTGCCAGTGATGGCGGTAATCGAGGGAATCACGGTATTGCGGGAGACAAAACATCGTGTGGGAATGGCCCTTAATTTGCTGTAAAGAATATCCCATGAGTTTCAGGAAGTTATTGTTCGCAGAAATCACACTCCCCTCAGGTGTAAAGGTAATCAGTGCCATCGAGCGGTCTAGCGCTTGTAAAATTCCCTGGTGTTCGTGCGATTCGTTAATTCTTTCGGATACATCGCTGGCAATTTTAATTATCTCAGTCACTTTTCCTTGTTTGTTTTTTACCGGAACATACGTCGCTTCGAGCCAGATGATATTTCCATTCTTCTGTACACGTTTAATATTCCCGCTGACCGACTTTCCCTGCCGTAAACCTTCCCAATGGAGACGGTACGCATCACTGGCAACAAATTCCGGGGTGCAAAAAATCCGATGAGGCTGGCCCATCACCTCGCCTCTGCTGTACCCCATGCTGCTGAGAAACAGATCATTGACCTCAAGCACCACGCCTTCCGGCGTAAAGGCAATCATCGGAACCGCCAGCTGGATCGCAGCGAATTTATCACGCCATGCCGCACTAAACTGATGAGAAAATAATTGCATAGGACAGACACCCTGTGGCTGATAACGTGAATTAATGCGTAAACGCAATTAATTGATAAAAAATGCACGTGCTAATTTTCACAGGTGATAAGTAAACTTACTCATACTCTGCGAAAGATTAGTCT
>NZ_JAFMOS010000239.1 GCF_019049755.1 Rahnella perminowiae | reverse complement strand
ACTCCATGCTTATCAACTAAAAAATGTTTGCAGTGCAACTATTATTACAGCGGAGTATGACATATTACGTGATGATGCTCATACTTATGCTCAAAAGCTAAAAGAGGCCGGAGTGCCTGTAGTTCTTCGTTGCTGGGAAGATAGCATTCATGACTTTATCTTAATGCCTGATAAATTTTCTATTGCAAATGAGGCTATTGTTTTTGCTGCAGAAAGGTTAAAGGATTCATTCACTGGTAAACATATAATTGCTGAGAAATGATTATGGATATGAAGTTATCTAAAAAAACGGTGCTCATTACTGGTGCAGCTTCCGGTATTGGTGCCAGTGTAGTTGAAAAGATGCTCAATTCTGGATGTAGTGTTGTTGGTGCAGACATTAATCCGGTACCATTCGAGGCGATGAAGAAAAACAAAAACTTTTTGCCGTTAGAGGCAGACTTGACTGAGCCTAATGCCGCACAGTATATCGTTGATGAAACTATTCGTTATTTTGGCCAGATTGATATTCTGATTAACAATGCCGCAGTCATAAAAGTTCGTACAGGTTTCCTCAGCGTTAGAGACGAAGACTGGTTGCAAACTTTCAGCTTAAATTTCCTCGGCTACGTGCGTACAGCGCGTGCTGTCTTACCTCATATGTTGGCACGGAAAAGTGGAGTGATTATTCACACAGCTTCTGAAGCTTCTGTGATGCCAAATCCATTGCTTCCAGACTATAGCGTATTCAAGTCAGCAGTAGTTTCACTGTCAAAAGCACTATCTCGTGAGTTTACCTCGTTAGGGGTGCGTTCTAATGTAGTCTCTCCAGGTTTTATCCGTACCCCTGTTTATGACGCGCCGGGAGGGATTCTTGATTCACTGGCTAAAAAATACGAAACCGACCGAGAAAGTGCTCTGAAGCAATATTTACATCAAATAGGAATGCCCGCGGGGCGTCTTGGTACACCGGATGAGGTGGCCGATCTCATAGTTTATCTGGCTTCCGAGAAAGCAGCATTTATGTCTGGTTCCAATATTTTAATGGAAGGCGGTATTGTCCCAACTGTTTAAAGGAGGTGAAAATGATTATTGATATTTCTAACAGAAAAGCCCTTGTAACTGGGGCGACTTCCGGTATCGGTTTTGCTTCAGCAAAAGGTTTATTGGAAGCTGGAGCGGATGTTTATATCAACGGTCGTAATCAGGATAAACTGATGGTAGCGCTAAAGCGTCTTGGTATTACTGATCTGAGTAAAGGCATTCTTGCTGATGTAGGGACAGCCGAAGGTTGTAGGACATTGATTGAGAAATTACCACAGGTAGATATTTTGATTAACAATGCTGGTATTTTTTCGCCGATGCCTATCTTGGAAATTGATGATGATGAATGGTTAAAGTTCATCAATATTAATTTCATGAGTGGAGTTCGTCTCACCCGACATTACATAGCGCAGATGCAACAAACCGGCTGGGGGCGAGTGATCTTTGTTTCCAGTGAATCAGCCATTCAAGTTCCTCCAGAGATGGTCCATTACGCTGTAACCAAAACAGCTCAGTTAACATTAGCGCGTGGATTTGCCGAAGCAGTAAAAAATAGCAACGTAACTGTCAATAGCATACTTCCCGGTCCAACAATGAGTGAAGGTGTTCAAAAATTTGTGAGAGAGATGGTACCTGATCAAAGTGTACCTCTGGAAGAAGCTGGGCGTATCTTCATTCGTAACGAGCGTTCGACGTCTCTTTTGGGGCGAATGGCAAGCGCAGAGGAAGTCGCTAATTTGATCGTTTATCTCAGCTCCGATAGGGCTTCTGCCACTACAGGTACTGCCGTGCGAGTAGACGGGGGAGTTTTGCGCGGTGTTATCTGAACCTCCTTGTGATCTTATTAATGACATCACTCCAGCAACCCAAATTGTGTTATTAAAAAAGCAGGTCCTCAAGGGAGAGGATCTGCTATCTTTTTATTCTCCTAGTGATTCATCACTGGATTAGGCAGCATGATGATTTTTCTGGCTGCTCCAAATATAAGGGGGAACATATTTTTCCCGGCATTCATTCAGATAATCCGACCACCAATGCATCATTGCTTTACGGGCTTCCAGGTGCTCCGCCTTTTGTATATACGCTGCCCGCACGTTGTTACGCTCCTGCTGGATCATCTGGCGTTCAATGGCTCCTATGACCATAGGCAACCCTATCAGGGCGCTACATTACTGGGGGTTGAAAATATATTGAAAACCGAATTTTCCCTTGCAGCGCGAATCGATAAAAATCAATTTTTATTATTTTACACCCATTCAATCCATTGAGAAATTTTACGGCCTCCCTGATAGTTATCCAGTCTGGAATTCCATCTCTAATGTTTAGGCAAGTTGGATTGTCTGACATAATACATCTCCTTTCACACAATGATATTGCTGATGAATTTC
>NZ_JAFMOS010000240.1 GCF_019049755.1 Rahnella perminowiae | reverse complement strand
TTACTATCCATTTTATAAAAATGGCATTATACGGCAAATGAGGGAAATAGTGCCTGGGAAAGAGGGGTTATGATTAACTCATTGATTTAAAAATTGTTGGTGGGTCGTGGCGGGTTCGAACCGCCGACCAATTGATTAAGTGCGTAGAACCACCCTCTGAATCATCAACTTACCGCAAGTAGCCTCGCTCACACGTCCCGACATGCAAAAAGATGGCAAGCGTAGTTAACGCTCGTCATTTCATATGCGTCCCACCTTTGTCCCAGTCACTTCCGATATGAGATGTCAAATCACATAACCCATGTTTTTCAGAGAGTAACATTTATCTTCTCCATGATGGTCTGTGTAATCACGGAAGTAAGTTTGATAGCGCTCGATCCACGCATTCACCTCCTGCTTTGACCAGAAGTGATGTAAGCTTCGCTAACTCTGAAACGAATCGAGCCGTCGTCACAACCTGGCCGCGCTTATGATCTCGCGTGAGGCTCCTGACGAATGCCTCTCTGATGTCTGAATTCTTTGGCATAGCCCCTTAAAAATACTGTTCATTGCATGGGTCTTCCCCTGTTGTGGTGGCTATTGTAGGATTTTGGCTGTTCACCGAACAATGGGAGATGTCACTTGAATAATGCTGCTGTTGTCATCAAAAATTACACTTCTGCTTTTCCTGACCCCATTTCGATAACGAAGAATGATACTGTCGTTATCAGCCATTGTGACCTTGAATATCCGGGGTGGGTATGGATAACACTCCCCTCAGGCAAAGCCGGATGGGCTCCCCAACAAATATTTTCTCCCCTCAGTTCTAATGAAGTTACCTGTCTTGAAGACTACACGGCCCTTGAATTATCAGTCAGGTCCAGCGAGAAAATTACTGTCATCAAGTCTCTTAATGGCTGGTACTGGGCGCTTAAACACTCTGGAGAGTCTGGTTGGGTGCCAGAAGAATGTGTAAATCTTTTAAGTATCTAATCAACCCGGAGCACTTTCATGGACGAAAAATCCCTCTATGCTCATATCCTTAACCTGTCCGCACCGTGGCAGGTTCAGTCCCTTTCCCTTGATGAAAAATCCGGTTCTGTGACGGTCATTGTCGGCATTGCTGGGCACGCACAACTAACCTGCCCAACCTGCGGTAAATCCTGCTCCATACATGATCACCGGCGGCGTAAATGGCGTCACCTTGACACCTGTCAGTTCACCACGCTGGTTGAGGCTGATGTCCCCCGCGTTGACTGCCCAGAGCACGGTTGCCAGACACTGCCGATTCCCTGGGCAGGGCCAGGCAGCCGCTACACTTTGCTGTTCGAGGCCTTTGTTCTCTCATGGCTGAAAATCAGCACCGTGGATGCTGTCAGAAAGCAACTTAAACTCAGTTGGAATGCCGTGGACGGCATTATGATGCGCGCAGTCAGACGAGGATTAGCCCGGATAAAACAACCCTTATCGGCGCGTCACCTCTGCGTAGATGAAGTTGGGTTCAAAAAAGGACATCAGTACGTCACCGTAATCTCTGACAGGCAAGGACGGGCTTTGCAACTGACCGATGATCGCGGTGTAGAAAGTCTTGCCAGTTATCTGCGTAGTCTGAGAGATCACCAGCTTGATGAGATAAAAACGCTGTCTATGGACATGAACATGGCCTATATCAGTGCAGCCCGCATCCATCTCCCAAATGCCGTCGATAAAATCGCCTTCGATCACTTCCATGTGGCAAAAATGTTGTGCGCCGTCGTTGATAAAACCCGCCACGCTGAGATGAAACAGATCCCGTCGTCAGAAAGGAAAGATGCCCACCGCTCACGCTATCTGTGGTTTTACAGCAAACAAAACCGCCTCGGGCGCCGGGCTGAGAGGTTAGAAGTTGCCCGTCTGGTGTTACCCCAAACGAGCCAGTGCTGGGCAATGAAAGAGCTTGCTCGGGATCTTTGGCACCGCAGGTATGACGATCATAGCCGTAAGCTGTGGCAGGAATGGATGGCGATGGCCAAAGACACCGGCATACCGCTCATGGCCAGCGTTGCCCGCATGGTGGCAAAGCGCCTTTACGGCATCCTGAATGCAATGAAAAACCGGGTATCGAACGGCAATGCGGAGTCTCTGAACAGTAAAATACGGCTGCTGAGGATCAAATCACGAGGCTTCAGGAATAAAGAACGGTTCAAGCTGGGTGTAATGTTCCACTATGGGAAACTGAATATGGCGTTCTGAGTCTCCCACCATGATCGGGGAAGACCCTCATGCATACAGTGCAATCACGATGATTTTAATTGTGAAGCGGGAAAAGCCGGAGAAATCTCAGGTACCTGAGCAGCAACGAAAGAATGGGTGAAGAAGGTTTCTTGTAAGGGGCCTTGTTGCTACAATCTTGAGACAAAACTCAAAGGTATAATTTCATGCGAAGACTTAAAGG
>NZ_JAFMOS010000241.1 GCF_019049755.1 Rahnella perminowiae | reverse complement strand
CGCTAATTCATTGCTAACTGAGCAGCTGATGTTCTGCTTGAGCAAATCAAAAGCTGCGATAAGTCGCGGAAAATTTAAAATGCCATTTCATTTATTACAGTCATTTTGCGCACTGTCTCGCAGCAATTAACAGAACATCGCCACGCAGATGAAATAGGCTTTTTATTTCATGCAATTCTGGTTATTACTAAATAAGGGATAATTTGAATATAAATGAAGTGCGATAAATCAGGAGTCGTTTGTGGACAGATGCGTGTTTTACATTTCTGACGGTACTGCCATTACAGCAGAGGTTTTAGGCCACGCTGTACTTTCACAATTTCCGGTCAACGCCACCACCTACTCTCTTCCCTTTGTTGAAAGTGAAGAGCGTGCCAAAGCAGTCTGCCGGCAAATCAATGACATTTTTGAAAAAACCGGCGCCCGTCCGCTGGTATTTTATTCTATTATTTCACCTCTCATCCGCGACATTATTCAAGGTAGTGAAGGTTTCTGTCAGGACATTGTCCAGTCGCTGGTCGCCCCTTTACAGAATGAGCTGGGCGTCGATCCTACCCCCATCGCCAACCGGACGCATGGTCTGACGGCCAGCAACATCACTAAATACGATGCGCGCATTGCCGCGATTGATTACACCCTGGCTCATGATGATGGCATTTCGCTGCGCAATCTCGATCAGGCCCAGGTGATTTTACTGGGCGTCTCGCGCTGCGGTAAAACGCCGACCAGCCTTTATCTGGCATTGCAGTTTGGTATCCGCGCAGCTAACTATCCGTTTACCGCCGACGACATGGACAATATTCAGTTACCTACCGCGTTAAAACCGCATATGCATAAGCTGTTTGGCCTGACGATTGACCCTGAACGCCTGACGGCAATTCGCCAGGAACGCGTTGAAAACAGCCGCTATGCTTCCTTGCGCCAATGCCGTATGGAAGTCTCTGAAGTGGAAGCATTATTTAGAAAAAATCAGATCCGCTACCTCAACAGTACAAACTATTCTGTTGAGGAGATATCAGCGAAGATCATGGACAGCTTCGGCATGAGCCGCCGTATGTTCTGAATACTTTTACTGATGTGGATGGCATATCCTGCTGACAGTGGTTGAATTCATCGGTTTTTGGGTTATTGTGATCGGCATCACTTCCCGGTATCCCTGCCGCAGAGAAGAAACACATTTTTCGAGAATACGATGTCACAAACAGATGAACTGCGTACGACGCGCATCGACAGCCTGATTACGCCTCAGGCACTGGCAGAAAAATTGCCAATTTCCCCGTCGGTCGCCCAACACGTGATGGAATCACGTAAACGAATTGAAAAGATTATCAGTGGGGAAGATCAACGGTTACTGGTTGTTATCGGTCCCTGCTCAATTCACGATATTGAAGCGGCTATTGATTACGCGGGCAAGCTTAGTGTATTGCGTGCAAAATATCAGGATCGCCTGGAAATCGTCATGCGTACGTACTTTGAAAAACCACGTACCGTTGTCGGCTGGAAAGGGCTGATTTCAGATCCTGAGTTGAACGGTTCCTGCCGGGTTAATGACGGTATTGAGCTGGCGCGGAAGGTATTACTGACTGTCAACCAACTGGGCATCCCGACCGCGACTGAATTCCTTGATATGGTGATTGGACAATATATTGCCGACCTGATCAGCTGGGGAGCCATCGGCGCACGGACCACCGAAAGTCAGATCCACCGCGAAATGGCTTCGGCGCTTTCCTGTCCTGTCGGTTTTAAAAATGGCACTGACGGGAATACCCGCATCGCCATCGACGCTATCCGTTCGTCACGCACCAGCCATATGTTCCTGTCGCCGGATAAAAATGGTCAGATGACCATTTACCGTACCGCTGGCAACCCTTACGGACATGTGATTATGCGTGGCGGTAAAAAGCCCAATTACCATGCCGCTGACCTCGAACAAGCCTGCCTGAATCTGGCTGAATTCGATTTAACGCAACGTCTGGTGGTCGATTTCAGTCATGGCAACTGCCAGAAACAGCACCGCCGTCAGCTCGAGGTAGCCGACGATGTTTGTCAGCAAATCACACGCGGTTCAACCACCATTGCGGGCATCATGGCGGAAAGTTTTCTGGTTGAAGGTACACAGCCTATCGTTCCTGGCAAACCCTTGGTTTACGGTCAGTCGATTACCGACCCTTGCCTGAGTTGGGAAGACACGGAGACATTACTGTCAATGCTCGCGCAAGCGACAAATAGCAGGTTCTGATCACTTTACTGTAACCTTTCTAAGGGCAGCGCAGGCTGCCCTTTTTTGTTTTCCTGGCATGTCCGGGTACGCGTAATAACCTGTCCGTTCTGATACTTTCCTCGCTTACCTCCCCTGTTCCCCTCTTAAATGAATGGGTTAACACCGCCGAATTCCCTGCTGAAGAGAAAAATTTTCTTGATG
>NZ_JAFMOS010000242.1 GCF_019049755.1 Rahnella perminowiae | reverse complement strand
GAAGGTGGGTGGCTATGTTTCTTGAAGAGCGTCGGCAACAAATCCTGGAATATCTGGATAAAAATGAGCGGGTAAAAGTGGATGTTTTGGCATCCCTGTTTGCGGTGACCCGAGAAACCATTCGCAATGATCTGAATGTCCTGGCGGCTGAAAAATTGGTTCAGCGCTGTCACGGCGGGGCAATGGTAATCCGGCGAAGTTTGCAGTCAAAGCTGATTACTGACACCGGCGGTAACTTTGAAGTGTTGCTACAACGGCTGCAGAGTCAGAAAAGAAAGCAGATTGTGCAACAGGGTAAAGGAAAGAACATGAAAGGTAAGGTGTGTATTCTGGGTTCATTTAACGTCGATATTGTGGCAAAAGTTGAACGTTTTCCAAAAGGCGGGGAATCTCTGCTGGCGCTGGGCAGCACACTCGGCCCCGGCGGCAAAGGGGCCAACCAGGCCACGGCTGTCAGTCGTGCAGGTGCCAAGGTGCATTTCGTTTCCAAGGTGGGTAA
Organism: Rahnella perminowiae; assembly: GCF_019049755.1. GTDB lineage: Bacteria > Pseudomonadota > Gammaproteobacteria > Enterobacterales > Enterobacteriaceae > Rahnella > Rahnella perminowiae. The sequence continues at coordinate 1,936 of NZ_JAFMOS010000242.1, read as the reverse complement.
GGACCAGTTCAGCCAGTTTGCTTATGATCACCTGACCTCCTCGGAGATTCACTCCTTTACTCTTTATCAGTCAGAAACCGAACCAACCGGCAACGCCATTATTTATGTCTCGCAGGAAAACGGCGAGAACATGATTGCCATTTATTCCGGCGCCAATAAAACCATCAGCGAAGACGAAGTGGCGGCAATCGCGCCCGAACTTGAAGATTCGGACGTGCTGCTGGTGCAGCTCGAAAACAACTTTGCCGCTACCTTGAGTGCGATGAAGCTGGCTAAAGCGCTGGGAGTGAAAGTGATACTCAACCCGGCCCCTTTCTCGAACCACGCGCTTGAGTGTCTTGAATATGTTGACGTTATTACCCCTAATGAAACTGAGGCATCGCAGCTGTCCGGCATTGACGTGAAAGATGTAGCCAGTGCCAAAGAGGCTGCACAGCGTATCGTCAGTCAGGGTGCCAGGCGGGTCATTATTACGATGGGATCGCGCGGCGCGCTGCTGCTTGACGGCAATCAGTTCCAGCACATTCCGGCTTTCCCGGCGCTGAGCGTTGATACCACCGGTGCAGGAGACGCCTTCAACGGCGCGCTGGCCTCAGGTATCGCCAATGGGCAAAGTCTGGTGCAGGCGGCGACCTATGCCTCGGCATTTGCCTCGCTGGCAGTCGAACGCGAAGGCGCATCAAACATGCCTGATAACCCCCAGGTTTTGGCACGTCTGGCGCAGCGGTAAATGCTGCGTTCACTCTTTAATTTCCTGTAACGGTCGCTGCTTTGATGCATTGAGTCTGGCGGCCACGTAATCGATTCCGTCTTAAGGAGCAGTAATGACTAAAAGTATTGAAGGTATCGTGCCGGTGATGTTGACCCCTTTCACCGCAGACAACCAGATTGACTACCCTGGCCTGACCCGTTTGATCGACTGGTATCTTGAGAAAGGTGTCGATGCGCTGTTTGCCGTGTGTCAGTCGAGCGAGATGCAATTTCTGACTTTGCAGGAGCGCGTTGAGCTGGCGGAGTTTGTGGTGAAACACGTCGCTGGGCGCGTGCCGGTGATTGCCTCTGGCCACATCAGTGATGATATTAATGACCAAATCAGTGAGCTGAAGGCGATGGCGAAAACCGGAGCCGACGCACTGGTACTGGTCACCAATCATCTTGACCCGAAAAATCAGGGCAGTGAGACCTTCTTCGCCACGCTGGATAATTTGCTGAGTGTTTTGCCTGAATCTATGCCGCTGGGACTTTATGAGTGTCCTGCACCGTATCGCCGCCTGCTGACCGACGAAGAGCTCACATACTGCGCTAACACCGGCCGCTTCGTTGTACTGAAAGACGTGAGCTGTGATCTGGCAACCGTTACCCGCCGCGTGAAGCTGGTGGCGAATACGCCGTTGAACATCATTAATGCTAACGCCGCGATCGCTTATCCGGCGATGCAGGCGGGGTCTAAAGGATTCAGCGGCGTGTTCACCAATTTTCATCCCGAGCTTTACAGCTGGCTGTATCACAAGGCGGCAACCCAGCCGCAACTCGCCGATGAGTTAGCCATTTTCCTGTCGCTGGGCGCGGTGACGGAAACATTAGGGTATCCGAAGAATGCCAAGATTTATCATCAGCGTCTGGGCACTTTCGACAGCGAGTTCTGCCGGGTGAATAAAGACAATGTGCTGGAAAAGTTCTGGGGACTGACGGTATTGCTGGATCAAATCCACAGCGGCACTGCGCTGTGGCAGAAAAAAATCGCTGCCGTATAAGAGACGATAGCGGTGAGTGATGCGGATGAGCAGCCGTCTTATCCGCTGATTGATCGCCTGGTCGAATATTCTTGCAAATGATTACGCTTCCGGGCAGTAAGTTTTAATTTATAACGTTTTTAGCCGTAATCCGACCCTTGATATAAATAAATATAAAAGGATTATTCAACATGATCGTATGT
>NZ_JAFMOS010000243.1 GCF_019049755.1 Rahnella perminowiae | reverse complement strand
CTTAAACCACTCCCTAAATCGCTTTATCTGTTTATACTGAAATAGCTCACATGATAATGAGCCGCATTGATCCTCAGATAGTCACTCACGTCAGTCACTACAATATAAGGGGTCTATATGGACAGAAATGATGAAGTTATTCAGACACACCCGCTTGTTGGTTGGGATATCAGTACCGTCGACTCTTATGACGCCATGATGATACGCCTTCATTATCTGTCTTCAAAAGACCAGACACCCGAGGATGCTCAGGTAGACAGAACCCTGTGGTTAACTACCGACGTTGCACGGCAACTCATTACCATCCTTGAAGCCGGCATCGAAAAGATAGAATCTAACGAGTACGAATACAGTGATCACCGTAAACATTAATCTTTACCTGCACGTCTGAGGCACCAGCGATTTATCCTGGTGCCTTTTTCTTTGCCTCCGCCCTGCTTGCCTTCTTCGCTGTAAACTCTCTATCATGCCCGTAGCCAGCTTGTTAAAAACTCTCACCACAGGAACGTTTTAATTATGGATTACGATCTCATTATCGTAGGCAGCGGTTCGGTCGGTTCAGCCGCAGGTTACTACGCCACCCGTTCCGGCTTGAAAGTGCTGATGATAGACAGCGCAATGCCACCCCATCAGGCGGGGAGCCACCATGGCGAAACACGCCTTATCCGCCACGCTTACGGCGAAGGCTCACGTTATGTGCCAATGCTGTTGAGAGCGCAAACGCTTTGGGATGAACTGGCAGAACTCAGCAACGATAAGATTTTCCATCGCAGCGGCGTTCTGAACATAGGTCCTGAAAATTCAGAATTTATCCGTAATGTTAAGCACAGTGCAGAAACCTACCGTCTGGTCACACAATCTCTCAGTTCGACCGAAATCCGCGAAAAATGGCCTCTTTTCACCTTACAGGACGGCTATTGCGGTGTGTACGAACCCAACTCGGGTTTTCTGCAAAGTGAAATGGCGGTGTCGGCGTATATTCGCCTTGCGCGGGAAGCCGGTTGTGCGCAGCTATTCAACTGCCCTGTTGAAAGCATTAACTGGCTGGATGATAGCATTGAAGTGACAACGATTGACGGAGTCTACCGCGGGGCCAAACTGGTGGTAGCAGCGGGAACCTGGGTCACAAAAATCCTGCCAGCGTTGCCCGTTAAACCTTTGCGTAAAGTGTTTGCCTGGTTCCATGCAGATGGCCGCTACAGTGAAGAAAACCATTTTCCCGCCTTTACGCTCGAAACGCTGCAAGGTGACCAGTATTATGGATTCCCCTCTGTTAAGGATGAACTGAAATTGGGGAAACATAATGGTGGTCAATGGATAACCGAACCTGAACAACGTAAATCTTTTGGCAGCTTCAGTCAGGATGGAACGGAATCATTCAATTTCTTCCGCCATTTCCTCCCGGGCGTGGGTGTCAGTTTGCGTGGTGCCTCATGCACTTATGATATGACGGCTGATGAAGATTTCATTATTGATACCCTGCCGGAAAGAGAAAATACGTTAGTGATTTCGGGGCTAAGTGGTCATGGGTTTAAATTCGCCAGTGTATTAGGAGAAATAGTTAGCCTCTTCGGTAACAATCGTCCTATTCCTTTTGATCTTACTCCCTTTTCTCTTAATCGGTTCAATTAATGTAAAATATTTTCTACCCTCGTGGATATTTAGCGAGGGTTATCATTTTATTTTCTTTATGATTTTTCTAATTCCAGTTTGAACAAGATCAACAGACTCGCATTTCCGAATTGACAGCATTAGAGAAAAGAATCTATGCTGGATACAGAAATCACAGGAGTGGTTTCCTGCGCGTAATGTTACGCATGACAAGGATGTGATATGAAAGTTTGTATAATTGAACCCTGTGGTTTTACGCGCTTAGGAATTTTCTCTTATCTCGTTGAAAATAATAGCCTTGATATTATTGATACTGTGAATATTTCTCATTCCCTTAATTTAATTCCTGAATTCGAACCAGATATTATCCTGGTAAATATGACGATTAATTGCCATACTGCAGAACTATCTGAAGAATTAAAAACCTTCTTTGAATTTCGTCATAGCGCCCGAATATACTGTTACGTTGATGCTCACTATCCGAATACCGAAACGCCAATTGCTGTAACCCGTGAAGTCTCTATTCTCAACAAGCAGTCGCTCACCGCCCTCTTGCAACAGATTGCTGAAGACCCTGAAGCATTTATGCCGATAAATAACATCGGCCTGCCAAAAACGTTACTGAGCGATCAGGAAATTCTGGTGATGAGTTACTGGATGTCTGAAATGCCGAACTATCGCATTGCCAGAAAATTAAACATCAGCAGCCGTACTGTTTATGTTCATAAACGGCATCTGGCGCAAAAAATCCGAGTCCGTAACCGGCTGGAGTTTTGTTTCATTTACAATCTGATTAAGTATTTATTCTGGCCGATTGATGATATTTCAG
>NZ_JAFMOS010000244.1 GCF_019049755.1 Rahnella perminowiae | reverse complement strand
ATGTTTAATAAAATATTTATTGAAAGTCATTTTCAGAAGGAAAATATCATGACGACAAGGAATGAAGACTGGCATCAGGCAGATATTATTGCAGCACTGAGAAAGAAGGGCACCACACTCGCAGCAGTATCACGATCAGCAGGCCTGAGCTCTTCGACACTTTCTAATGCATTATCACGGCCGTGGCCAAAAGGAGAATTGCTTATCGCTGGTGCTTTGGGTGTCCATCCCTCGCTGATCTGGCCTAGCCGGTATTTTGATCCCAAAACCTCACAAATCATCGAACGCCGTTGCCGTCCGACCCATGAAACACCGCGTTAAGAAAAGCAAAAGCCGCCAGTTAACCCGGCGGCTTTGTTCAATGATCACTTATTAATAAACTGTTCACCGAGCTCAATATCTTTGCGAAGAATATCCAGCATAGAATCCAGCGATTGTTGTTCAAACGCACTGAGCTGACCGACATCGATAAGTTCTGCAATACCATTTTTGCCTAACAGAACGGGTTGTGCGAAAAATCGGGCATGATCGCCTTTACCTTCCACATAAGCACATTCCACCACATTATTTTCACCCTGCATCGCCCGTACCAGTGAAAGTCCGAAGCGTGCAGCCGCCTGCCCCATCGAAAGCGTCGCAGATCCGCCACCGGCTTTAGCTTCCACCACTTCAGTCCCCGCATTCTGAATACGTTGAGTCAGAGAAGCAATCTCGCTTTCAGTGAAAGAGATATCAGGGATCTGGGACAATAAAGGCAGAATCGTCACACCAGAGTGGCCGCCGATAACCGGCACTTCGATATCTTCCGGTGGCTTACCCTTCAGTTCAGCCACGAAAGTATTGGAGCGGATGGTATCCAGGGTCGTTACGCCAAACAGTTTGTTTTTGTCGTAGACACCAGCATTTTTCAATACTTCCGCAGCAATCGCGACTGTGGTATTTACCGGGTTAGTAATGATGCCGATGCAGGCTTTCGGGCAGGTACTGGCAACTTGTTGGATCAGATTGCGCACAATCCCGGCATTCACATTAAACAGATCTGAACGATCCATACCCGGTTTACGTGCCACCCCCGCAGAAATCAGGACGATGTCGGCCCCTTCCAGAGCGGGTTTAGCATCTTCACCACAGAAACCTTTAATTTTAACCGCGGTAGGGATATGGCTGAGATCGACGGCGACACCCGGAGTGACCGGTGCGATATCATATAATGAGAGTTCGGAACCGGAAGGTAGCTGGGTCTTGAGCAGAAGCGCGAGGGCCTGACCGATACCACCCGCAGCACCTAGAACTGCAACTTTCATCCTATACTCCTTTTTTATCATTAACTTATAAGTGTCGTGGAATTAATTGGGTGTGACCTTAATCACTTACGCCGTTAAAAACAATCGCTTACCTGCAGAGAATCTGAGGTGGGTCGTTTAGAAAGTAAAAAAACACCTCTTGGTCGACCTTTTCCGCTTTTAATCACTTTTTATCGGAAAGCTTCATCATTAAAAGTAGCACCACAAAATAGGCCAGGTTAATAAATGGTTAAATTCGGTCCAATGTGAGAGCTGAATCGAGATCATCAGAGTAAACTCTTGTGCAATACAGCTCAGCCGTAATGCAAAATTTTGGCATATTCATGAAATCATCGTGGGAAATTCGTCACTTACATTCCTTGTCGCAAGCTTAATTAATGATTTTTGCAGTTAACCTCTGTTGCATAAAAATTCAATTATCTGCATAATCAGCCCCACTATGATTCAGAGACCAGGGTGCAAAATGCGTAATCCTGCTAAACAGGAAGATTTGATCAAAGCCTTCAAAGCGCTGTTGAAGGAAGAGAAATTCAGTTCTCAGGGCGAGATTGTTGTCGCTCTTCAGGATGATGGTTTCGAAAATATCAATCAGTCAAAAGTCTCAAGGATGCTGACAAAATTTGGTGCCGTCAGAACCCGTAATGCGAAGATGGAAATGGTGTACTGCCTGCCTGCTGAGATTGGCGTGCCGACAACGACCAGCCCTCTGAAAAATCTGGTGCTGGATATCGACTATAACGATGCCGTTGTGGTGATCCGAACCAGCCCGGGAGCCGCACAACTGATCGCGCGTTTACTTGACTCCCTAGGGAAATCCGAAGGGATCCTCGGAACCATTGCCGGCGATGATACGATCTTCACGACACCGGCCCGCGGATTTAGCGTCAAACAATTACACGATGCGATTCTTAGTTTGTTTGAGCAAGAGCTATAGGGCTGCAACATTTTGCTCCTTTTGACGCCCTCATTCTGTGCCTGAGGTCAGAAGATCACTCCCTCTGACCTCATTCAATACACTTTCCTTCATTGATTACTGCCTTTGCGTTTATCAAAACAGCCGCCCGCACACCCCCATTTCGGTTAAATTCCGTCACAAACCACGCCATCCCGTCACATAAAGTTTTCCAGTATGTGATTCACAGCAAAAATAAGCAC
>NZ_JAFMOS010000245.1 GCF_019049755.1 Rahnella perminowiae | reverse complement strand
CCTCAGACGGGAGCGTAAAATTTCTCCCCAACTTATCCACAAATCTGCCGATTTTGTTCACTTGCAAAAGGGACATTCAGTCACTATCTTGTCATCAGAAAATAACAAACCCACAATATATTGTGTTTATATCCTGACCAGCACACTAGGGACCTCTTGTGCTGCCGCGCGTGTTTAACGCGGTCGGGTCAGACCTTTTATAAACCTTTAAGGTATCGCACCCCATGAACCAAAGTCTGCTTGTTACTAAACGTGATGGCCGCACAGAACGCATTAACCTTGATAAAATCCACCGTGTCATTGACTGGGCAGCGGAAGGTCTTCAAAACGTATCAGTTTCTCAAGTAGAGCTCCGTTCACACATCCAGTTCTATGACGGGATTAAAACCGCCGATATTCATGAAACCATCATCAAAGCCGCTGCTGATCTGATTTCTAAGGATGCACCGGATTATCAATATCTGGCGGCGCGACTGGCCATCTTCCATCTGCGTAAAAAAGCCTACGGCCAGTTTGAACCTCCAAAACTGATCGACCAGGTGACCCGCATGGTTGAAATGGGTAAATACGACAAACATCTGCTGGAAGACTACACGGCTGAAGAGTTCGAGCAGATGGACAGTTTTATTGACCACTGGCGCGACATGAATTTCTCTTACGCGGCGGTTAAGCAGCTGGAAGGGAAATATCTGGCGCAGAACCGTGTGACCGGCGATATCTACGAAAGCGCACAGTTCCTCTACATTCTGGTCGCGGCCTGCCTGTTCTCCGGCTATCCGCGCGAAACCCGTCTGGATTACATCAAACGTTTCTACGACGCGATTTCAACTTTCAAGATTTCTCTGCCTACGCCCATTATGTCCGGCGTGCGTACCCCGACCCGTCAGTTCAGCTCATGCGTTCTGATCGAATGTGGCGACAGTCTCGATTCCATTAACGCCACCTCCAGCGCCATCGTGAAATACGTTTCACAACGCGCCGGTATCGGCATCAACGCCGGTCGTATCCGTGCACTGGGCAGCCCGATCCGTGGCGGGGAAGCCTTCCACACCGGTTGTATCCCTTTCTACAAACATTTCCAGACTGCGGTGAAATCCTGTTCTCAGGGTGGCGTTCGCGGCGGTGCAGCCACCTTGTTCTACCCGATGTGGCATCTGGAAGTGGAAAGCCTGCTGGTACTGAAAAACAACCGTGGTGTTGAAGGCAACCGCGTCCGTCATATGGACTACGGTGTGCAGATCAACAAACTGATGTATCAGCGTCTGGTGAAAGGTGGCGACATTACCCTGTTCAGCCCGTCTGACGTGCCGGGCCTGTACGATGCATTCTTTGCCGATCAGGACGAGTTCGAACGCCTGTATGAGAAATACGAGCAGGACGCCAGCATCCGTAAACAGAAAGTGAAAGCAGTTGAACTGTTCTCCCTGATGATGCAGGAACGGGCATCAACCGGCCGTATCTACATTCAGCATGTTGACCACTGCAACACCCACAGCCCGTTTGATCCAGCTATCGCGCCTGTTCGCCAGTCCAACCTCTGTCTGGAAATCGCGCTGCCAACCAAACCGCTGGATGACGTGAACGACGAAAACGGCGAAATCGCACTGTGTACGCTCTCTGCCTTTAACCTCGGCGCTATCGACAGCCTCGACGATCTGGAAGAACTGGCGGTACTGGCGGTTCGTGCGCTGGATGCCCTGCTCGATTATCAGGATTACCCGATTAAAGCCGCAAAACGCGGTGCGATGGGCCGTCGTACCCTGGGTATCGGCGTGATTAACTACGCGTATTATCTGGCAAAAAATGGCGTACGTTATTCCGATGGCAGCGCTAATAACCTGACCCACAAAACCTTTGAAGCCATCCAGTATTACCTGCTGAAAGCTTCCAACGAGCTGGCGAAAGAACAAGGCGCATGCCAGTGGTTCAATGAAACCACTTATTCGCAAGGCATCATGCCTGTGGATACCTACAAGAAGGATCTGGATGCCATTTGCGATGAGCCGCTGCATCTGGACTGGGATACACTGCGCGAAAGCATTAAAACGCACGGCCTGCGTAACTCGACGCTGTCTGCGCTGATGCCGTCTGAGACCTCTTCGCAGATCTCCAACGCCACCAACGGCATCGAGCCACCGCGCGGCCATATCAGTATTAAAGCCTCGAAAGACGGCATCCTGCGTCAGGTTGTGCCTGAGTATGAGCGTCTCAAAGATCAGTATGAGCTGCTGTGGGATATGCCGAACAACGACGGTTATCTGCAACTGGTGGGCGTGATGCAGAAATTCATCGACCAGGCGATTTCTTCAAACACCAACTACGATCCGTCGCGCTTCCCGAACAGCAAAGTGCCGATGAAACAGTTGTTGAAAGACTTGCTGACCGCCTACAAATTTGGCGTGAAAACTCTGTACTATCAGAACACCCGTGACGGTGCCGATGATGTACAGGAAGACATGAAAGCCGAGGTGGCTGATGACTGTGAAAGCGGCGCCTGCAAAATCTAATCT
>NZ_JAFMOS010000246.1 GCF_019049755.1 Rahnella perminowiae | reverse complement strand
CGCTCATGCGGCTGTTTTGCTTTACTGCGAATAGATTTTTGCAGCGCAGGCAGTCAGATAACGCGGGAGAATTGTTGCTGGCGCACCTGACGGCGCAGATAAATATCAAAGCACATGCAGATATTACGGATCAGCAAACGCCCGCGTGGCGTCACCAGAATATGCGTATCACTCACCTCAACCAGCCCGTCTTCTGCCAGCGGCTTCAGCAGTGCCAGGTCATCAGCAAAATAGTCGGTGAAGCGGATATCATAACGCTGTGCAATATCGCCGAAATTCAGCTCAAAATGGCAGATTAGCGATTTAATAACGTCACGACGCAGGCAGTCATCGCTGGTCATTTCCAGACCGCGCCATAACGCATGCCCCTGCTCTTCCACCCGGGCGTAATAGGTTTTGAGATCTTTTTCATTCTGCGCATAGGTGTCGCCGAGCATGCTGATAGCAGAAACGCCCATTCCGAGCAAATCGCTGTCGCCCTGTGTAGTGTAGCCCTGGAAATTGCGGTGCAATTTACCTTCGCGCTGGGCAATAGCCAGCTCATCATCAGGGCGGGCAAAGTGATCCATACCGATAAAGCGGTAACCGGAACCGGTCAGCGAAGCGATGGTTTCCTGCAGAATTTTCAGTTTCTCTTCTGCGCCTGGTAAATCGGCATCTTTGATTTTGCGCTGAGCGGCGAACAGTTTTGGCATATGCGCATAGTTAAACACACTCAGGCGATCGGGGTTCAGCTCTGCCACGCGTTGCAACGTGTAGGCAAAACTTTCTGCCGTCTGCTTCGGCAGGCCGTAAATCAGATCGATATTGGTCGAACTGAAACCCAGCATACGGGCGCGTTCAATCAGGGCAAAGATGAAATCTTCGTCCTGCTCACGGTTAACCAGACGCTGCACTTCTTTGTTGAAATCCTGCACGCCCATGCTCAGGCGATTAAAGCCTTCGCGACGCAAATGGTCGAGCACATCCAGCTCGATTTCACGCGGATCCACTTCCAGCGACATTTCTGCGTCGGGCAGGATATTAAATTGTGCCCGCAGAAGGCCCATCAAACGGCTTATCTGGGCTTTACTGAGGTAAGTCGGTGTACCACCGCCCCAGTGCAGCTGACTCACCTGACGGCCCTTAAAGAACGGCGCACGGTGACTTATCTCTTTTTCCAGCACGTTGAGATATTCTTCGGCTTTATGCTGCTGACGGGTCACCAGTTTATTGCAGCCGCAAAAGTAGCAGAGCTTATGGCAGAAAGGAATGTGCACGTACAATGAGAGCGGACGTGCCGGATAACGGGCGGCCGCCTTTTCGAAAGCGGTATTATCGTAGCTTTCACTGAACTCAAGCGCTGTTGGATAGGATGTGTATCGCGGACCCGAATAATTGTATTTCTGGATCAGCGCTAAATCCCAGACGGTAGTCTGTTCTGACATGGGTGACTTACTCCTTCCGGCGTCGGATGCTGCCGGTTCGCCTTACAGGCAGGCTTTTGGCCTGCCGTGCAAAGGTCGCTCTGCGCAAACGTGCTCTGGTTTTCGATAACCGGCGTAGTTTACCGAATAACCAAAGCAGATAACATGCAAAGAGTAAGGCTATTGCCGGGATAACCCAGCGCATAGCTTAGAAACCGTCTTTTGGGTTTCCGCGCTTAAGCAGCTGCATCATGTCTTCGTTCTTCACGGCTTCTTCGTCATCTTCATCTTCGCCGAGTTCAATGCCGAGGATTTCCATCAGAACATCGATGCGATCCAGAGTCTGGTCAACATAAGCCTGATCTTCTGCGTTTAATGCTTTGCCATCGTCGATGAGATCCAGCAAAGAATCCAGACGCTCATCGTTTTCAAGTAACGTCAGTTCTTCTTCCGGTGTCATTTTAGGTTTTGCATCTTGCTTCGGCTGTGCAGCTTTTTTGGCTTTCGCCGCATTGTTCGTGACGGTTTCAACGATCAATGGCACGGCTTTTTTGCTGCCGATACGCGGATCGGCTTTTTTCGCCCCCGCGCCGCTTTGGTTCTGAGCGGCATCAGGGTTAGCGCGTGAGCCTGCTTTATGGCCGCGGCGCTTGTTGTCACGCTTGCGTTCGCGCGCTTCGATATCAAGCTCGACACGACTTTTCTTCTTCGTTTTAGCTGTCGCGGTATTGGCGCGCGGTGCTTTCGCTGGCTGTTTCATGGCATCTGCTCTTAGGTGTGTACATTTAGTATAGATTTGCGGCGGAATCTAGCAGAAAGCGGACAAAGAAAAAAGGCAACAAGGTAACCTTGCTGCCTTTTTCTTTCCTTCTTCAGAAGGATATTCATCAAACACTTTCCCTGTATAGCCTCAACGTCCCGGTTTTTCCTTTGCCTTTCAGAGCCTCCGGCTCCGTTCATCCTTAAATCGCGATGCATTTCCAGTGATCCGTGAATGCAATTTCCGTCCATGTTTCCATTCTTGCCTTCATCGCGTAAGAATCACTTTACCCGACTGACACAAAGGCTCAAGATACCCACCAGCCGCGTTGAGCGTTCAAAGAACATATTAATTTTATC
>NZ_JAFMOS010000247.1 GCF_019049755.1 Rahnella perminowiae | reverse complement strand
AGTTAATTTCCCCAGAATTAACCATGAGCGGTATAACGATATCAGCATGCCTGGACGTCACAGACCAATTTTCAGCCGCCACGATAATCGTATCCAAACTTTTCCATTGCTGTAAAAAATGATTGATATCAGGATGAATTTTCAAAACATCAATATTCGAGTATATCGCCATTCTAGATTGTGTCAGACTCGTCTCGGCTTTTGTAGCCTTAAAAATATCTAACCTTGAACTAACTTCATTTTTGAGCAACGATGTTTGAATTGGTTTATCAAACATTCCGAATCGGAGGTAAGCTGAGCAAGGAGAAAATTTATTCAGTAGAGAAGCCAATAATAGCGCGGAACGGCAGGTCTGCTCTCCAGAAGATGACTCTGACGCTGAATTACCTATATTAATCAAAACACGTGATGTTGCCAGGCGTAGAGCAAGTTGCTTGATAATTAAAGCATCAATGCCACAAACGCCTTCAGCCCATGTGGCATCGAAGGCTTGCCCATCATGTCCTTCACACAAATAATTAACCAAACTCTTTTCGGGGCGCCATTCAGAAGCTGCAATCTTTATAAGCTCTGTACAAAGAGCTAACAGAAGTGATGACTCAGTTGCGGGTCGAAGCGGTAGCCATACTTGGCTTCCCTCTAAAACATTGACCGGTGCAGCATCAACAAAAGGAATAGCTTTTAAAAACTGTAACAGGTGTGGATGTGATGTGTTTTTTATAGAGTCGTTGTTGCGCATACCCACATTAAAAATAAAATCAAAATTCGCATTACCACCAATAGGTTTCATCAATAAAAGCAAGGCATTGTCAAAACCGATTAGATTCGATAATAATCCGAATACCTTTGGAGTAGATGCATACTTTTTTGGGGATATCCCTACTTTCGAAGAGTTAATGATATTGAGGATTTGATGGGGGAAATTTTGCCACTGTAATCCTGTAAAGCTTGCATTAAAAGCAATTTCCACCGAATTACCCAAAGATTTGATCCTTTCAATTTCCCTTTCGATGAGATCAAACACGATGCTCCATTCGACCTTAACAAAAACATCACTACCCCGACTTCCATTATTTTTGCCAGGATTACCTCGCAACCAACCTTCCCTTATTGCGGGTCCTGCAATTTTTATTTTTTCAGGTTGAATATCCATTTTCTCTCTTTTGATATGGCAATAATAATGATGTTTTGGATCGAACGATTTACCAGCGCTGGTAAAAAGGCGATTTAAGTGCTTTACGATCAGTAATAGTGTACACAAATTAATATGTTAATTTACAGTTCAATCTGAACATGAGTGTGATGCACACAGCGCACTAATTACCTTAGTAAAACCTTGCATGCTGCAAGGAAATAACGCGTTAGGAGTATGTAATTATCATAATTAACATTGGTATACCGTCTTGTTTAGTGAACAACCTTACCTACCGACTAATTGAGAGGTAATGGCAGTGCCTAATGTTTTATGGGCGTAAAGGATAAGTGTTGAAGATGAGCGACTAGGTAATCAATGAGGTATCTCACTTTTGGCATCAACAAACGTGTTGATGGCCAGCATAAATAAATGCCTGATGCTGGTAGTACGCGCCACTCAGGCATCAAATGTACTAATTTATTTTGCACTAATGCATCATAACAAAGGTAATCGGCGACAATACCGACACCAGCGTCAGACAAAACATAGTTAAGAACCGCAGCAGAATCGTCACAACGAAACGAACCATTTACAGTAACTGAGTGCTCAACTCTTTCATCACCTTCATGGATAAATTTCCAAATATTGCCAGCGGAACGATATCTTGTATAACGTATACAATCATAGCGAGAAAGGTCTGACGGAATTTGAGGTGCCCCAAACTTTTTAATATATTGAGGCGAGGCAACTAACAAGCGCTGATTGGACATTATCTTGCGTGCGACCAACGAGCTATCCGGTAAATCCCCAATCCTTATCGAGAGATCTATATTCTCTTCAACCATTTGCACATAACGGTCGTTATACGCTGCTTCAATTTCCACTTTAGGATAAAGCTCCAGAAAATCGGCAAGAAGCGAGGTAATATAACGCTGACCAAACGCCACGGGCATTGATATCCTTAAGAGCCCCTGTGGAGATCGGGTCATGGACGTTACTTCAGCTTCGGCAGAATTTAACAACTCATTAATCGACTGACAGTAACGCAAATAAATTGCACCAATTTCCGTTATTACAACACTACGTGTTGTTCTGTTTAGCAACCGCACACCTAAACTCTCTTCTAATCGTATGACTTTTCTGCTAATTGTCGAGGGGGTTTGCCTTAAAATTTTAGCCGCTGCAGCAAAACTGCCGGTCTCAACGACAGCAAGAAAGGCCATTATCAACCCCAAGAGTTCAGGATCTAAGCGATTTGAGATCTTATTTTTAAGATTATCAGCTCTGAAAGTATTCACTAATCCCTCATTCATTAATAATTTTAATCACTGATACGACAATTATCGATAAATCGCTAACGGTGAACGGGAGACATCTATACTTAATCGGTACTCTTTGATTCTAAAGTGTAGCATATCATATTTTTTTGAGAGAGAGTTCAGAGAGACTA
>NZ_JAFMOS010000644.1 GCF_019049755.1 Rahnella perminowiae | reverse complement strand
AGCCAGATGGCTCGCCTTTTTCATTTCTTCTGTCGCTAAATCTTCAGATACGCCCTGATCCCATCGAGGAACATCTGCGTCGAGAGCATGACCAGAATCAGGCCCATCAGGCGTTCGAGGGCGCTGACGCCTTTATCACCCAGCAGGCGCAGGAACAAGTTTGAGAGCAACAGGATTGCCATCGACATGCCCCACGCGATAAACAGCGCCAGCGTTAAGTGACTCATCTGGTTTGGATACTGGTGCGAAAGCAGCATCAGCGTGGCGAGAATCGACGGACCGGCGACCAGCGGGATCGCCATCGGGACGAGGAAGGGTTCTTCACCGGCAGGCAGTCCGCTGCTGCTTTTCTCTTCCGACGGGAAAATCATTTTGATGGCGATCAGGAACAGGATAATACCGCCGGAAATCGACACAGTTTCAGTGCGCAGATTCAGAAACGACAGGATTTTTTCACCGGCGAACAGGAAGATCAGCATCAGGATGAGTGCGATCAGCATTTCGCGGATCAACACCACACGGCGACGTTTCGGGTCGAGATGTTTTAATACCGACATAAAAATCGGTAAATTACCCAGCGGATCCATAATTAAAAACAGCAAAATAGTTGCTGAAATCATTTCGGTCATAACTACCTCAGAAAAAATGCCAGTTATATACCCGTCATACTTCAAGTCGCAGATGCGTTAACTGCGCTCACTCACGCCGGTCACTTAGTTGTCTAAGCTCCCCAGGCTTCCTGAGCTTGTCGCGTTACTCGCAGGGCCAGCGCAAGCGCTGTTCAAAAGCGGAAACTTTTGTCCTGCAACTCGAATTATTGAGGGTATAAGTTGCGCTGCTATTAAAAGCCGCACTATTGATTAAATTCACTTGCCACTTCTACTACATTTTGTAAGGTGGTAGACCCGCGCGTTAATGGGGCGCAGTGCATCAAAACAGGCACTCACTGAGTGCAAACGCGCGTTCAAGCCGTTTTAAGCAGTTATCACCCTCAGGGCAGGACAGATATTATGAAAAATGTAGGTTTCGTTGGCTGGCGTGGAATGGTCGGTTCTGTACTCATGCAACGCATGATTGAAGAACGCGATTTCGACGCTATCCGTCCGGTATTCTTCTCCACTTCTCAGCACGGTCAGGCCGCGCCTTCTTTCACGGGTCAGTCCGGAACCTTGCAGGATGCTTATGATCTGGACGCCCTGAGCGCACTGGACATTATAATCACCTGTCAGGGCGGCGATTATACCAATGAAATCTATCCGAAGCTGCGTGAAATCGGTTGGTCTGGCTACTGGATTGACGCAGCATCCTCTCTGAGAATGGAAGATGACGCGATAATCATCCTCGACCCGGTCAACAACGCCGTGATCCGTCAGGGCATTGATAAAGGCATCAAAACCTTTGTGGGCGGTAACTGTACCGTCAGTCTGATGCTGATGTCGCTCGGCGGCCTGTTCGCTCATGATCTCATCGAATGGGCGTCTGTCGCCACCTATCAGGCGGCCTCCGGCGGCGGTGCGCGGCACATGCGCGAACTGCTGACCCAGATGGGAATGCTGCATAACAGCGTGGCGAAAGAGCTGGAAAACCCGGCTTCCGCCATTCTGGATATCGAACGTAACGTAACGGCGCTGACCCGCAGCGGCACGTTGCCAACCGATAACTTTGGTGTTCCGCTGGCGGGTGGTCTGATCCCGTGGATAGATAAACAGCTCGACAATGGCCAGACCAAAGAAGAGTGGAAAGGTCAGGCGGAAACCAACAAAATCCTCGGTACTTCCAGCATTATTCCGGTAGATGGGCTGTGTGTCCGTATCGGCGCGCTGCGCTGCCACAGCCAGGCGTTTACGCTGAAACTGAAAAAAGACGTGTCGGTGCCGGAAATCGAACAGATACTGGCTTCGCATAACGACTGGGTTCGTGTGATCCCGAATGACCGCGAATTATCGATGCGTGAACTGACGCCAGCGGCAGTCACCGGCACCATGAACACGCCGGTCGGCCGTCTGCGTAAACTGAACATGGGCCCGCAATATCTTTCAGCGTTCACCGTCGGTGACCAGCTGCTATGGGGCGCGGCAGAACCTTTACGACGTATGTTGCGAATTCTTCTGTAATCCGCCGCCAGGTTGAAAACTGCCCTGTTTTCTTCACGATGACTTCTCACGGGACACCAGCACGGTGTCCCGTTTTTAATTCTGCCATCATTCTCTTCCCCCTTTATCCGCCTTTTTCCAGCGCAACTCTCTGAATTTCATTTTGTGAAAAATTCATTGGTTTCTTCACGCTGATTTTTCGAACCTTTGTCTATGCTTAGTAGAAGAGCTCTGCCTCTTTGAGAAGCTGAAATAAGCACTTATTTGGAAATTGTGACCGTAAGCGTGATCACGCACCTTTTGGCAAAACTGAAACATAGCCGGATCACAAAGCGGCGATAAAAAGGGGAGCACACTAGGATCACGTTTCGCATTGAATACTTGACTGATTTTATTGGATTTATTGATTTAATTAATCATAGGACGTAATACATGTCTGTACTTCCCGATCAGCACGTCATTAATCAAATCATATCTGGCCACTACGCTGATCCTTTTTCTCTGTTGGGAATGCACTCTGTGGCTGCCGGGCTGGAAGTACGTGCCCTGTTGCCGGATGCGGATCAGGTCTGGGTCATTGATGTAGAAAAAGGTAAACAGGTGGCAGAACTGCGTCGCTACGACGACCGCGGTTTCTTTGTCGGCCTGATCCCGCGCCGTAAAAATGCGTTTCGTTACCAGCTGAAGGTCCGCTGGGGCGAGAATCTCCAGGTGATTGATGACCCGTACCGTTTCGGCACGCTGTTGCAGGAACTGGATATCTGGCTGCTGGCAGAAGGCACACACCTGCGGCCTTACGAAAAACTCGGCGCGCATCTGCAAACGCTGGACGGCGTCGAGGGGGTGAGTTTTGCCGTCTGGGCACCGAACGCCATGCGGGTTTCCGTGGTCGGTGAATTCAACTTCTGGGACGGCCGCCGGCACCCGATGCGTCAGCGCCGCGAAAACGGTATCTGGGAACTCTTTATTCCCGCTGTCCGCGAAGGTCAGCTGTATAAATTCGAAATTATCGACTGCCGCGGGCAGGTCAGCTTGCGCGCCGACCCTTATGCTTTCGAGGCGCAGATGCGTCCGGACACCGCTTCGTGCGTACGGAAATTACCCGACGTCGTGCCGCATTCAGAAAGCAGAAAGAAAGCCAATGCGCTGAATCAGCCGGTTTCGGTATATGAAGTGCACCTGGGTTCATGGCGTCGTCATGCTGATGATAATTTCTGGCTGAGCTATGGCGAACTGGCCGAGCAACTGGTTTCTTATGCTAAATGGATGGGCTTTACGCACATTGAACTGATGCCGGTCAATGAACATCCGTTCGACGGAAGCTGGGGTTATCAGCCGCTTGGTATGTACGCGCCGACCCGTCGTTTCGGTACGCCCATGGAATTTAAAGCCTTTGTCGATGCGGCGCATAACGCCGGGCTGAACGTGATTCTTGACTGGGTGCCGGGACATTTCCCAAGCGACGCCTACGGTCTGGCACAGTTTGACGGCACCGCGCTGTACGAATATGCCGATCCGCGTGAAGGCTATCATCAGGACTGGAATACGCTGATTTATAACTACGGTCGCCATGAAGTGCGTAACTACCTGGCAGGCAATGGTTTTTACTGGATTGAGCGGTTTGGTATCGACGGCCTGCGTGTCGATGCAGTGGCTTCCATGATTTACCGCGATTACAGCCGTAAACCCGGAGAGTGGATCCCGAATTATTACGGCGGACGCGAAAACCTGGAAGCCATTTCTTTCCTCAAATACACCAACCAGACCATCGGACGCGAACTCGGTGGTGCGGTGACGCTGGCAGAAGAATCGACCGATTATCCTGGCGTCACCATGCCACCGGATGCCAACGGGCTGGGTTTTCATTACAAGTGGAATATGGGCTGGATGCACGATTCCCTGACCTATATGCAGCTTGATCCTGTTCACCGCAAATATCATCACAATCTCATGACATTCGGCGTCCTTTACGCCTACAGCGAGAACTTTATCTTGCCGCTGTCGCACGACGAAGTGGTGCACGGTAAGAAATCCTTGCTGGATAAAATGCCCGGCGACGTCTGGCAGAAATTCGCTAATCTGCGTGCCTACTACGGTTTTATGTGGGCGCACCCGGGCAAGAAACTGCTGTTTATGGGCAATGAATTTGCACAAGGGCGTGAGTGGAATTTCGACGCCAGCCTCGACTGGCACCTGCTCGACGATCCGACCAGCTGGCACAGCGGCGTACAGCATCTGGTACGCGACCTGAACCTGGTCTATCAGGCTAACGCGCCGTTATATGAGCTGGATTACAATCCCCGTGGCTTCGAATGGCTGGTGGTCGACGATCATGAAAACTCGATTTTCGCCTTTGCCCGCCGTGACGAACAGGGCGGTGAAGTGATCGTCATCAGTAACTTTACGCCGGTCCCGCGCGAGCATTATCGCATCGGTATCAGCCGTCCGGGTCGCTATCACGAAATCCTCAATACAGATTCGCATTACTACCGTGGCAGCAATGTCGGCAACGGCGGCGATATTTACAGTGAGAATATCAGCCATCATCAGCGTGACCATTCGATCAGCGTGACCATTCCACCGCTGGCGACGGTTTATTTGCGAAGGGAGGCGTAATGAAACAGCCCGGTCCCGGTCTGCCCGCGCCTTTTGGTGCGCATCTCAGAGATAACGGCGTCAATTTTTGCCTGTACTCCGCCCATGCGGAAAAAGTGGAGTTATGTCTTTTTGATGAGACCGGCAGTGAGCAGCATCTGCCCCTGACCGGGCGAACCGGCAACCTCTGGCATGGATTTGTGCCAGATCTCAAAGCCGGGCAGCGCTACGGTTACCGCGTTTACGGGCCATTCGATCCCCTAAAGGGCCACCGGTTTAACCCGAAAAAAGTGCTGATTGACCCGAGCGCCCGCGCGATTGACGGCGTACTGCTCGACAACGCACGGTTCACCGGCGGCACCAGTGCTCCGGACGAGAAAGACAGCGCCGTGGTTGCGCCTAAGTCGGTGGTGGTCGCCGGAAATTTCGACTGGGGTGATGATAAACCCCCGGCGAAACCCTGGGGCGAAACGGTGATTTACGAGGCACATGTCCGCGGCCTGACGCGCCAGCATCCGCATATTCCGGCCGCCATACGCGGCACCTATGCCGGGCTGGCACATCCGGTGATGCTTGAATACTTGCAGCATCTGGGCATTACCGCAATAGAACTGTTGCCGGTGCAGCATCATGCCGACGAACCGCGCCTGCAACGCCTCGGACTGAGCAATTACTGGGGCTACAACGTGTTGGCGCCTTGCGCTGTGGATCCGCGTTATGCCAGCGGACTGGGCGGTGTATCGGCGCTGAATGAATTTAAATCGGCAGTCAAAGCGCTGCACCAGGCGGGTATCGAGGTGATCCTGGACGTGGTGTTTAATCACAGCGCCGAGCTGGATATCGACGGTCCGTTTATTTCTTTTCGCGGCATCGACAACGCCAGCCTGTACTGGCTCAACGACGACGGCTCTGACAACAACATGACCGGTTGCGGTAACACAATGCGGCTGGTGGATGAGGAGATGATCGCCTGGACAATCGACAGCCTGCATTATTGGGTACGCGAATGTCACGTTGATGGGTTCCGCTTTGATTTAGCGACAGTTCTCGGCAGAACGCCGGAGTTTTCCGCTCAGTCACCGCTGTTCATGGCCATTAAGCAGGATGATGTTCTCTCAAAAATCAAACTGATTGCTGAGCCGTGGGATATCGGTACCGGCGGTTACCAGCTGGGGAATTTCCCGGCACCGTTTGCCGAATGGAGTGATGTATGGCGCGACAATATGCGTCAGTTCTGGCTGCATGGCGATCTTGCCCTCGGTCGGTTTGCCGGGCGTTTTGCAGGCTCTGCCGACACGTTCATCCCGGCACAGCGTGAACCTTACGCCAGCATCAACATGCTGACGGCACATGACGGCTTCACGTTGCGCGATCTTGTCAGTTTTAACCACAAACATAACCAGGCTAACGGTGAAGAAAACCGCGACGGCCATAACGAAAATTTCAGCCAAAACCACGGTCAGGAGGGGCTGGAGGCGCCTGATGACATATTACAGCAGCGCCGTCTCAGCCAGCGGGCCTTGCTGGCGACGCTGTTTTTATCACAGGGTACACCGATGTTGCTGGCCGGTGATGAACTCGGTAATAGCCAGTCGGGTAATAACAATGCTTATTGCCAGGACAATCCGATGACCTGGCTCGACTGGGAAAGCGCAGATGAAAGCCTGATGGCCTATGCCAGCGCACTGATTGCGCTGCGCCGGAAAATTCCGGCACTGACGCAAAACCGCTGGTGGCAGGAGGGCAGCGGGGAGGTGCAATGGCTGAATCAACAAGGGCAACCAATGAGTCCCGGTGACTGGGAGCAGGGTCCGCAGCAGTGGCTGCAAATCTGCCTGTCACAGCGCTGGTTGGTTATCGTTAATGCCTCACTGCACGAGGTGGATTTGCACCTGCCGTCGGGAAACTGGCAGCCGGTGGCACCGTTCAACAGCGTGCTTTTTGATGAGGAACCCCGGCGTGTCATGGAAGGCTCGCAATGGCGGGCGGCAGCAAAAACCCTCTGTGTCCTACAAGATTTCACTCCACAGAGCCGGTCATTATAAAAATGAAGGAGTCAGATATGGCGACATTAGATAACCGGGACCCGGTCATGCTGGCAAGACAGTTGCCGCTGAAATCCGTGGCATTAATCCTTGCCGGGGGACGGGGTTCAAGGTTGAAAGATTTGACCGCAACCCGGGCAAAACCCGCCGTTCATTTTGGCGGGAAATTCCGCATCATTGATTTTGCCCTGTCAAATTGCCTGAACTCTGGCATCCGCCGCATCGGCGTAATCACCCAATATCAGTCACACACGCTGGTTCAGCATATCCAGCGTGGCTGGTCTTTCCTCAATGAAGAAATGAACGAATTTGTGGATTTACTCCCGGCGCAGCAACGCCACAGTACCGAGCACTGGTACAAAGGGACTGCCGATGCGGTTTATCAGAATCTGGATATTATCCGTCGTTATAAGGCCGAATTTGTGGTGATCCTGGCGGGCGATCATATCTACAAAATGGATTACTCACGGATGCTGATCGACCATGTGCAGAAAGGCGGTGAATGTACCGTCGCCTGCCTGGAAGTACCGCGCGCCGAAGCCAGTGAATTCGGTGTTATCGGCGTCACTGAGGATTATCACATCACCAGTTTCGTTGAAAAACCCAAAGACCCGCCGCCGATGCCCGGCAATCCCGATATGGCGCTGGCGAGCATGGGCATCTACATTTTTAATGCAGATTATCTGTTTCGCATGCTTGAAGAAGACATGGCGAGTGAAGAGTCGAGCCATGATTTCGGCAAAGACCTGATCCCCAAACTGACCCGTCAGGGCGTTGCCCGTGCGCATCCGTTTGGTCTTTCCTGTGTCACGCAAAACGATGAGGCGCCGCCGTACTGGCGTGATGTCGGTACGCTGGAGGCTTACTGGCGCGCCAATCTGGATCTGGCTTCCGTCACGCCGGAGCTGGATATGTATGACCGCGACTGGCCGATCCGGACTCATATGGAGCCGCTGCCGCCCGCCAAATTTGTACAGGATCGCTCCGGCAGTCACGGCATGACCATGAATTCACTGGTAGCCGGTGGTGTGATTGTTTCCGGTTCGGTGGTGGTGCATTCCGTACTGTTCCCGCGGGTACGGGTCAATTCTTTCTGCAATATCGATTCGGCCATCATCCTGCCGGATGTGAATGTCGGTCGTTCATGCCGTTTACGCAAATGCGTCATTGACCGCGCTTGTCAGATCCCTGAAGGCATGGTGATTGGTGAGAATGCCGAGGAAGACAGCCGGCGTTTCTACCGTTCGGAAGGTGGCGTAGTGCTGGTGACCCGCGCAATGCTGGCGAAGCTTTAAACAGACGATATTAATACGAATTTTCGTCATCCTGGTGAGCGCCGGGATGACCGGGATAATCAGGAGCGCGAATGCAGGTTTTACATGTTTGTTCTGAGCTGTTTCCGCTATTAAAAACAGGCGGCCTTGCGGATGTCGCCGGTGCATTACCCGCCGCTCAGATTGCGGAGGGCGCGGATGTCCGCGTACTCATTCCGGCTTTCCCTGACGTCAAAAAAGGGCTGGGGGAAACGCAGGTGATTGGTACGCTGGCCACCTTTGCCGGGGATGTCACCCTTTCACTGGGTTATTTTGATGGCGTGGGTATTTATATTATTGATGTACCGGGATTGTATGACCGTCCCGGTAGCCCGTATCACGATCAATCGTCGTTCGCCTATCCGGATAATCATTTGCGCTTTGCGCTGCTGGGCTGGATGGCCTGTGAACTGGCCCTGAATTTCGATCCGCAGTGGCGGCCTGACATTGTCCATTCTCATGACTGGCACGCCGGGCTGTGTTCCGCCTATATCCGCGCCCGCAATGCGCCCGTTCGGACGATTTTCACCGTACATAATCTGGCGTTTCAGGGATTGTTTGGTGCACATCATCTCGATGAGCTGTATATCCCGCGCGAGTTCTTTCAGATGCACGGGCTGGAATTCTATGGCCAGATATCTTTTCTGAAAGCCGGTCTGTTCTATTCTGATCACGTGACGACCGTCAGCCCGACGTATGCAAAAGAAATCACCCGTCCCGAATTTGGTTACGGCATGGAATCTTTGCTGCTGGAACGTGAAATGCAGGGGCGACTTACGGGGATCCTTAACGGGGTCGATGAAGCCATCTGGCAGCCACGTGATGACGTGTTGCTGTCGGCACGCTACGATGCGGAGGATTTACGCGCCAAAGCGGTCAATAAAGCCTATCTGCAAAGGGCGATGGGACTGGATGTTGATGATTCGCGTCTGGTGTTTGCGGTTGTGAGTCGTCTGACCAGCCAGAAAGGGCTGGATCTGGTGCTTGAAGCCTTACCGGACTTGCTCGAACGCGGGGGCCAGTTAGCGCTTTTGGGCGCGGGTGATGCGGTGCTGCAACAGGCATTTCTGGCGGCAGCGGCAGATAATCCGGGGCAGGTTGGCGTGCAACTTGGCTATCACGAAGCGTTTTCCCACCGTATTATCGGTGGGGCGGACGTCATTATGGTGCCAAGCCGATTTGAACCTTGCGGTTTAACCCAGTTGTATGGCCTTAAATACGGCACATTACCGCTGGTGCGCCGCACCGGTGGGCTGGCTGATACGGTGGTCGATTGTGCGCTGGAAAATCTGGCCGACGGAACAGCCAGTGGTTTTGTCTTTGAAGAAGCAACGGGGAAATCGCTGGGAAATGCGATCCGCCGGGCATTTGTTTTGTGGAGCCGACCGAAACACTGGCGACACGTCCAGCAACACGCCATGGGTATTGATTTCGGCTGGAAGGTGGCTGCACAGGAATATATTGCCCTGTACAACCGCCTGCTGTCCTGACCCTGAACGCAGCTAACTTGATCGGGAATGTAACGTTATGACTTCACCGTTTAATTACAACTCACCGACAGTCAGTGTCGAAGCGCTTAAGCATTCTATTGCCTATAAACTGATGTTTATCATCGGCAAAGATCCGTCTATTGCGACACAACACGACTGGCTGAACGCCACATTGTTTGCGGTGCGCGACCGTATGGTGGAACGCTGGTTGCGTTCTAACCGGGCGCAAACCTCACAGGACGTACGACAGGTTTATTACCTGTCGATGGAGTTTCTGATTGGACGGACGCTTTCCAATGCGCTGCTGGCGATGGGCATTTACGATGACCTGAAAAACGCGCTTGATGAAATGGGCTTTGATCTGGAAGAACTGATCGGGGAAGAAAATGATCCCGGTTTAGGTAACGGCGGCCTCGGGCGGCTGGCGGCCTGTTTCCTTGATTCACTGGCAACGCTGGCGCTGCCGGGGCGTGGTTACGGCATCCGTTATGAATATGGTATGTTCGCGCAAAGCATCATCAACGGTGAGCAAAAAGAAGCGCCGGATTACTGGCTGGAATACGGTAATCCGTGGGAGTTCCAGCGTTATAACACCCGTTATAAAGTGCGTTTCGGCGGACGTGTGCAACATGAAGGCATCAAAACCCGCTGGCTGGAAACGGAAGAAGTCATTGCCTGCGCCTATGACCAGGTCATTCCCGGCTACGATACCGACGCCACCAACACGCTGCGCTTGTGGGGCGCGCAGGCCAGTAATGAAATCAATCTGGGTAAATTCAATCAGGGTGATTATTTCGCGGCGGTGGAAGACAAAAACCACTCTGAGAACGTATCCCGCGTGTTGTATCCCGATGACTCGACCTACTCCGGTCGCGAGTTGCGCTTGCGGCAGGAGTATTTCCTGGTGTCGGCAACCGTGCAGGATATCCTCAACCGGCATTACACCACGCACCATACTTACGACAATCTGGCCGATAAAATCGCCATTCACCTCAATGACACGCATCCGGTGCTGTCGATCCCTGAGCTGATGCGTCTGCTCATCGATGAGCATAAATTCGAGTGGAAAGCCGCGTGGGAAACTGTGTGTCACGTTTTCTCTTACACCAATCACACGCTGATGAGTGAAGCTCTGGAAACCTGGCCGGTAGACATGATCGGTAAGATCCTGCCACGTCATCTGGAGATTATTTTCCAGATTAACGATCACTTCCTGAAAGAAGTGGCGGAAAAGATCCCCAATGATAATGGCCTGCTGTCACGGGTCTCGATTATCGATGAAGGCAACGGTCGTAAAGTGCGGATGGCGTGGCTTGCTGTGATCGCCAGTCATAAAGTTAACGGTGTTTCCGAACTGCATTCCGAGCTGATGGTGCAATCGCTGTTCGCCGATTTCGCCCGTGTTTATCCTGACCGTTTTTGTAATAAAACCAATGGCGTCACGCCGCGCCGCTGGCTGGCGCTGGCCAATAAACCGCTGTCAGCGGTGATTGATGATGCTATCGGCAAGACCTGGCGTTCTGATCTGAGCCAGCTGGCGGAACTGGAGCAGAATCTGGATTATCCGAGCTTCCTGCAGGCAATCCGTAAGGCCAAGCTGGACAACAAAAAACGGCTGGCGCTGTATATTGCCCAGAAGCTGAACATCGTGGTTGATCCGAAAAGTCTTTTTGATGTGCAGATTAAGCGCATCCATGAATATAAACGTCAGCTGATGAACGTGTTGCATGTCATCACCCGCTATAACCGTATCCTCGAAGAACCGGACGCCGAATGGGTGCCACGCACGGTGATTTTTGCCGGTAAAGCGGCCTCGGCGTATTACGCAGCGAAGCAGATCATCCGGCTGATCAATGACGTGGCGGCGGTGATCAACAACGATCCGCGTGTGGCTAACAAACTCAAGATCGTTTTCATTCCGAACTACAGTGTCAGTCTGGCCCAGCTGATTATCCCGGCAGCTGATCTTTCCGAGCAAATCTCGCTGGCGGGCACTGAAGCATCCGGCACCAGTAACATGAAGTTTGCCCTTAACGGCGCACTGACGATAGGCACGCTGGACGGTGCCAATGTCGAAATGCTCGAACATGTGGGTGAGGAGAATATCTTTATCTTTGGCAACACCACGCCACAGGTCGAGGAATTACGCCGCAAGGGCTACAACCCGCATACCTATTTCGAGCAGGATGCCGAACTGCATCAGGTGCTGACGCAAATCGCCACTGGCGTCTTTAGTCCGGCCGAGCCGAAGCGTTACACCAATTTGTTCGATACGCTGGTCAACCTCGGTGATCACTATCAGGTACTGGCGGATTATCGCAGTTATGTCGATACGCAGGATAAAGTCGATGAGCTGTATAAACTGCCGGAGGAGTGGACGCGACGCACGTTACATAACATCGCCAATATGGGCTATTTCTCCTCGGACCGTACCATTCAGGAATACGCCGATGAGATCTGGAACATTAAGCCGGTGAAGTTGTAGAGCGGGAATAAAGGTGGGACTTTCAGCTCCTCCCCCTGCGAAGGGGAGGAGCTGATTAAATCAAGACGCCAGCGACAAATGTTTCTTCTGCTGTTTGTGTGTTTCCAGCCATTCAGCAACGCGTTGTTGCTGGGTTTTATCCAGCCACATGCCAAGTTTGGTGCGACGCCAGATGGCATCATCAAGCTGTGAAACCCACTCTTTTTCCACCAGATAACGCAGTTCCGCTTCGTAGAATCCGTGACCGAAATCTTCGCCCAGCGACGCCAGACTGGTTGCGCCATTCAGCAGCAACTCTGTCTGACTGCCATAGGTGCGCGCATAACGGCGAGCCAGAGGTTCCGGTAACCATTTGAAACGGTTACGTAAATTAGCACTGTAAGTATCACGGTCACCATTGAGTTTCCCGCCAGGCAGTATTGCCGTTTTGGTCCACGCCGGGCCGGCTTTCGGATAGTACTTCACCAGTTTTTCCAGTGCGTGTTCCGCCAGTTTACGGTAGGTGGTCAGCTTGCCGCCAAATACAGAAAGCAGCGGCGCTTTGCCATCCTGATCGTGAACGTCGAGGGTATAATCACGGGTGACAGCCTGCGGTGAATCTGATTCGTCATCGCACAGCGGACGCACGCCGGAGTAGGTCCAGACAATGTCTTCTGTGGTCAGCTGTTTCTTAAAGTGATCGTTGTAAACTTTCAGCAGATAACCGATCTCTTTATCATCAATTTTTACTTCTTTCGGATCGCCGTGATATTCCACGTCGGTTGTCCCGATGATCGAGAATTCATCCATCCACGGGATCACAAACACAATGCGGTGATCTTCGTTTTGCAGAATGTAAGCCTGAGGCTGATTGTGCGCGCGCGGCACCACAATATGGCTACCTTTGATCAGACGGATGCCATAGGGTGATTTCAACTTCAGGCCGTCGTCGAAGAAATGTTTTACCCATGGACCGGTGGCGTTCACCAGACCTTTGGCGCGCCAGGTAAAGGTTTTGCCGGTATCGATCTCTTCGGCTTCCACCATCCACAGTCCGTCTTCACGCCAAGCACGGGTCACGCGGGTACGTGTGCGGACTTCGCCGCCACGCGCTTCCACTTCCTGGGCATTGACGACCACTAAACGCGCGTCGTCAACCCAGCAGTCCGAGTATTCAAAACCTTTGGTCAGTTCTGGCTTCAGCACAGAATCACTGCCGAATTTCAGGCTTTTACTGGCCGGCAGGCTGGTGCGTTTGCCCAGATGGTCGTACAGGAACAAACCGGCGCGGATCATCCAGGCCGGGCGCAGATGCGGCTGATGTGGCAAACGGAAACGCATCGGGAAAGCAATATGCGGTGCCATTTTCAACAACACTTCACGTTCGGCCAGCGCTTCGCTGACCAGACGGAATTCGTAATGTTCCAGATAGCGCAGGCCACCGTGGATCAGTTTAGAACTGGCCGAAGAGGTCGCGCAGGCCAAGTCTTGCGCTTCAAGCAGCAGAACAGACAGCCCGCGGCCAGCTGCATCTACTGCGATGCCGGTACCATTAATACCGCCACCAATTACGATCAAGTCTTTGGTTTCCACGTCATCTTCCTCCAGATGTTCGCAATAGCTCTTTTATGTTCGTTTTCGCTCATGATTGTAATCGAGAATCGACATACAAGCCAAGCGTTAACCAAATAAAAACAATTATGCGTGATGGAGGTAACATTTTTGTGGCGGTTTCGAGCAAAATGGTAAAGGGAGGACGAAACCGAACGCTGCTACGCGTGGAATTTTTCGAAATTGTTCGTTTTGGTCTGGCGGATGGGGGGGAAGAAAAGCAGGAGCGCCAGAGCGACGCTCCCTAAATCCAGGAAAATCAGCAGAGTTCGAGATGTACGTCGTACTTATCGATGATTTGCTTCACGCTGTCCGGCGGCTGTTTGTCGGTGAACAGATAATGGATCAGATCCATTTTGCCGAGGTTAACCATCGCATTGCGACCAAATTTGGAATGGTCGGTTACCAACATAACGCAGCGGGAGTTTTCGATAATGGCACGTTTGGTACGGGCTTCGTGATAGTCGAATTCGAGCAGTGAACCGTCCATATCAATGCCGCTGATGCCGAGAATGCCGTAATCAAGGCGGAACTGTGAGATGAAATCCAGCGTTGCTTCGCCCATGATACCGCCATCGCGGGCACGTACTTCGCCGCCTGCGAGGAATAAACGAAAATCCTCCTTGGCCGTCAGCAGTGTCGCAACGTTCAGATTATTGGTCACGATGCGCAGATTTTTATGGTTAAGCAGTGCGTGTGCCACGGCTTCCGGCGTGGTACCGATATCAATAAACAGCGTTGAGCCATCAGGGATCTGGCTGGCGACGCGTTCGGCGATACGCGCTTTCGCTTCCGACCACATCACTTTACGGTCGTTGTATGCCGCATTCACTGAGCTGGACGGCAAGGCCGCGCCGCCATGGTGACGGTGAATTTTATTCTGTTCAGCCAGATCATTGAGATCACGGCGGATAGTCTGTGGGCTGACTGCAAAATGTTCCACCAGTTCTTCGGTACTGACATAGCCTTGCTGGCGAACTAAATCGATAATGGCATCATGGCGTTGTGTTTGTTTCACCCGAATCCCCTACTTACTTTTTTTGTTGCGCGGAGTGCGCGTATCAACAAATGCCATGACCAGGCCGAGACCCAGACCAAACGCATGGGCGGCATTCGACACGGCCGCGCCGCCGGTTGCATAACCAATGAACATGAAAATCAACGAAATGACCAGTAATCCGCCGGGGACGTACAGACGACTTTCCGGTTTCAGCTGGCCGGTCAGCCAGGCGTAACCCATCAGCGCGTAAACCACACCGGACAAACCACCGAACCACGAACCATTGACCATTGACTGGCCCCAGCCGCTGATCAGGGCTGAAATGAGAGTCACGGTAAACAGTTTGCCGCTACCCAGATGCATCTCAATCTGGCTGGCGAGATACCACCACCAGGCCAGATTAATCAGCAGGGCAATAAAGGAGAAGTTCATCAGAGCCGGAGTGAACCAGCGCCATAACTGGAAAACGCGTGAACTGTCCGGCCAGGCCAGCCAGTTCATCACCAGTTCGTCGCCGACCATCTGTTGCAGGATAAACACTGCAAGACTCAGCACAATCATGCCAATCGTCAGGGGGCCGGCGCGGCTGCGCAGGGTTTTCAGAAACGGTGTATGTGACATCCGCAAATTGGGCTGCGCCTTGCCGGTTTTCCAGCTGGCTTCCTGATAGCGCGGATGCAGCGGATCGCGCACAAACAGCGCCACCTGCTTTTCGGCTTCTTCCAGGCGGGATTCATCTTCCAGCCAGAGCTGCACTTCCTGACTTTCATGTTTCATCGTCAGCGTAAAACCCTGCGTTGCCATGTAATCGACAAAAGCCTGAGCGAGGCGGGGGTTGTTCAGATTAAGAATGCGCACCATAGCGTTAAGCGGTTTCCCTAATTGTTTGATTTGTTGCCGTCATTTTAGGGCAATACCTTATCTGCCAGCGTGGGGGATGTCGATTATAACGTCAGAAGGATAAAGGAGGGGAATTTAGGCATGCTGTGCGGTTATCTGCGAATAGAAAATTATAGTGATGTGATGAGGATCGAAGTCTTTTGCAACACCGCCGGATGACGGTGTTGCAAAATCAAGCCCTTAAAGCCCTTCAAGCGCCTGTTGCAGATCAGCAATCAGGTCTTCGGTGTCTTCGATACCGATGCTGATGCGCACCAGCCCGTCGGTGATACCGCTCTGACGGCGGACTTCCGGCGCGACGGCGCTGTGCGTGGTGGATGCCGGATGGCAGGCCAGCGAATCGGTGTCGCCGAGCGAGACCGCCTGCGTGATAATGCTCAGCTTATCAAGGAAAGTCCGTGCGGCGTTCAGCCCGCCTTTCAGCTCAATCGCCATGATGCCGCCAAACAGTTTCATCTGGCGTGAGGCGGTGGCGTGTCCCGGATGCTGTTTCAGCCCCGGATAGAACACGGTGTCTACCGCGCTGTGGCTGTCGAGGAATTCCGCCACCGCCTGTGCGCTCAGCGAACTGGCTTCGACGCGCAGCGGCAGTGTTTTCAGGCCGCGGATCAGCAAACTGGCTTCGAACGGGCTCAGGTTACCGCCAAATTGTTTCAGACTCAGGGTACGGATGGGCGTGATCAACGCCGCCGAACCGGCCACCACACCGCCGGTCGCATCGCCATGACCGCTGATGTATTTGGTCGCGGAATGCAGAACGATATCAATACCCAGCGCCAGCGGACGTGTCAGGTACGGCGTGGCGAAAGTGTTATCCGCCACACTGACCGCACCGGCCGCTTTGGAAAGACGCGCGATTTCTGCCAGATCGGCGATATCCAGCCCCGGATTAGCGGGAGTTTCCACCAGTACCACTTTGGTATTTTTGGTGAATGCGGCTTCCAGTTCATTCACATTCGCAACGTGAACCGGTTTGATACCATATCGCGGCAGCAAATTACGCACTACGCCTTCGGTACCGCCGTACAGCGTGCCGATATGAATGATTTCATCGCCGGGAACCAGCAGGGCAAACAGCGTGGCGCTGATCGCCGCCATGCCACTGGCACAGGCGACGGCGGTTTCTGCGCCTTCGAGCGCTGCCAGTTTTTGTTCGAAAACGGCCACGGTCGGATTGGCGAAACGGCTGTAAATATAGCCCGGTTCTTCACCGCTGAAACGGCGTGCGCCGCTGTCGAAATCCGGGTATGAAAATGCCGATGCGGCGGTGATTGGCGTGGCAATGGCGCCGGTCAGAGCATCGGGCTGCTGTCCACCATGAACGGCGAGCGTACGCAACCCTAAAGAACGTGAAGTGTTCAGATTTTTCATCTTGAAATCCTGTCGATAGTAGGCGGAAATTATATCAACACTGGAGAAAGGTAGCTTTTTCGGCTTAAGAATATTTTCGGCGCAAACCCGATAGCCTGGTTATAAAGACTATAGCTTGCGCCAGGGACAAATAAAGAGAGGATCAGACTTCAATATCTTGCGGGAAAGTTTTTGACCAGGCTTCGAAACCGCCGTCAACGCTGTAGACTGATTCGAAACCCTGAGAGATCAGAAACTGTGCGGCACCCCGGCTGCTGATACCGTGATAGCACATCACCAGCACCGGTGTTTTGGCATCGGTCTGCTGAATAAATTCAGGCAGGCTGTCGTTACTCAGATGCCAGGCACCCGGTGCATGTGCTGCGCCGAAGCTTTGCGGGTCGCGGATATCGACCATCACCGCTTCGCCAGCTGTCAGGCGGTTACGGGCTTGTTCTACGCTGATTGCTTCAAATTGTTCCATTCTGGTCGTGCCTCATAAAAGGTGATGCCCACATTCTACCCAATAACGGCACAACTAAGACCAGACAAAGAGAAGGGATAAAGTTAAACCAGGATCACTTTCACGCCTTTTTGGCGTAACTGTCCGATGATTTCATCGCTCGCTTCTTTGCCGGTGATCAGCACATCAATTTGTTCGGTGCGGCTGAACAACATGCCTGCACGTTGACCGATTTTGCTGCTGTCGACCAGCACCGCCAGATTTCCCACATAATTGAGCATCTTCTGTTCGGCCATTGCGGTAAGCATATCAGTTTTGTACAGGCCGTCGGGGGTCAGCCCGGCACCGCTGGTAAACATCCAGTGCCCCGCATACAGACTGGCGTCGCCGTCCTGAGGTGCCAGCGTAATGGACTGACTTTTATTGTACTGCCCCCCCATGATCACCACGCTGTCGTGCTCCTGCTCAATCAGGTAATTAGCCAGCGGCAGATAATTAGTGATGACCTGAATGTCTTTTCCGCACATTTCACGGCCCAGCAGAAATGCCGTCGAACCGCAGTTAATCACCACGCTTTCACCCGGCAGGCACAGTTCGGCTGCTGCTTTAGCGATACGCATTTTCTCGTTGAGATTGTGCGTCTGGTGAATATTCAGCGGTGTCCAGTTCTGACGTGGCTGATTAACGGCTTCCGCGCCGTTGCGCACTTTACGCAACTTCCCCAGTTCATTGAGCTTGGTAATGTCACGACGCGCCGTGGCCGGTGAAATATCAAATTGATCAATCACAT
Source organism: Rahnella perminowiae (assembly GCF_019049755.1). Classification (GTDB taxonomy): domain Bacteria; phylum Pseudomonadota; class Gammaproteobacteria; order Enterobacterales; family Enterobacteriaceae; genus Rahnella; species Rahnella perminowiae. The sequence continues at coordinate 43,177 of NZ_JAFMOS010000644.1, read as the reverse complement.
CGGCAACGGAAATCTGCCCCTGGCGTTGTAGCAGATCGAGAATGGCATTGTGGCGTTGTGGCTCAGTCATGGTGGCTCCGCAGGTAAATAGGTGATTACCGCGTGATTATAAACGAGCAGTAATGGCAATTACATTGTTAATAAAAAGGCGGAGTCTGTTGCCTCCGCCTTTTAGAAAGATGTCTTACAGGAAGGATTTGAACGGTAAATCCGTGTCTGTGCTGAAGCAGTCGTCAAAACCACGCGGGTAATGATATTCGAAATTATCTTTATCATCCGGATAGGTGAATTTGCCGCCTACCTGCCAGATAAAGGGCTTGAAGCCGTATTTCAGACGGTCTTTTTTCATCTCCCACAGCACACGTATTTCCTGGGGATCGGCCTGGAAATTAGACCAGATATCATGATGGAACGGGATCACCACTTTGGTTCTCAGTGATTCCGCCATACGCAGCATATCGACACTGGTCATTTTGTCGGTCACGCCGCGCGGGTTCTCGCCGTACGAGCCGAGTGCCACGTCAATCTGGTACTCATTGCCGTGTTTGGCATAGTAGTTGGAATAGTGCGAGTCGCCGCTGTGATACAGGTTTCCGCCCGGCGTTTTGAACAGATAATTCACTGCACGCTGATCCATCATATCGGGTAATACGCCCGCAGCTTTCTGGCCGGCGGGCAGGGTGATCAGCACCGTGCGGTCAAAAGAATCCAGCGCGTGGATTTCCACATCTTTGATTCTCACCACTTTGCCCGGCGTCATCACGATGCACCGGTTTGCCGGTACGCCCCAGCTCATCCACAAGTCCACGCAGGTTTGCGGGCCGATAAAGGGCACGTCGGCAGAACAATTTTGCATGACGGCAGCGGCGACGTTCACATCAATATGATCATTGTGATCGTGAGTGGATAACACTGCGTCGATCTCCCTGATCGCAAAGGGATCGAGCACAAACGGCGTAGTGCGCAGATTCGGCTGTAGCTTCTTCACACCGGCCATGCGCTGCATCTGGTGGCCGGTTTTCATCAGCGGGCTGCTGTGATTTTGCTTGCCGACGCCGCACCAGAAATCGACACAAATATTCGCACCGCCCTCTGATTTCAGCCAGACCCCCGTGCAGCCCAGCCACCACATGGCAAACGTGCCCGGTGCGACCTTTTCCTGCTCGATTTCTTCGTTTAACCAGGTGCCCCATTCCGGAAAGGTACTGAGGATCCAGGACTCGCGGCTGATCGTTTCTACTTTGCTCATAATATTTCCTCATTTGAATTTGCTTTGAAAATCGAATCACAATAAATCATTTAATGATTAAATGTGATTTATTTGTGCGAAAGTTATCATTGAAAATTCATTGTGACAATGATTTTAAAGCGGGTTTTTCCACGGCAAGAAATGCCTGCCAGCAGGGGGAGTGACCGGATCTAGGGTATGATGAGATGTTTTTTATAGAGTTATATAACTGAAATATCGAATAAATATAAAGTTTAGGATGCATAAATAAATTCATGCTCATGACGATATCTTGCGAGACTGCTCACAAATAATCATTGTGAATCTTTATCTGATTCGATGTGAGCATTAGAGTGCGTCTGTCCCTCACTTTTTAGCGCGAAGTTTGATGTGTGAGCGCGTTGAAGAGATCAAACAAGGTCAGACGGAGAGTCTTATGGAATTCCTCTACACCATCTTCACCGTATTTTTTAATCAGGTAATGACCAACGCGCCGCTGCTGTTGGGTATTGTGACCATGCTCGGTTACATCCTGCTCAGAAAGAGCGCCACGGTGATCATCAAGGGCACGATCAAGACCATCATCGGCTTCATGTTGCTACAGGCAGGTTCCGGCATTCTCACGGGGACGTTCAAACCGGTGGTGGCGAAACTTTCAGAAGTGTATGGCATTAATGGTGCCATTTCAGACACTTACGCTTCAATGATGGCAACAGTCGAACGCATGGGTGAGGCTTACAGCTGGGTCGGATATGCGGTGCTGATCGCCCTTGCACTGAATATCCTGATGGTGATATTCCGCCGTATCACCGGCATCCGCACCATCATGCTCACCGGGCACATCATGTTCCAGCAGGCGGGGCTGATTGCGGTGTTCTTCTTCATCATGGGCTATCCGATGTGGACGACCATCTGGTCAACGGCCGTTCTGGTGTCGCTCTACTGGGGCATCACCTCAAACATGATGTACAAACCGACGCAGGCGGTGACTGAAAACAGCGGTTTCTCGATAGGTCATCAGCAGCAATTTGCGTCGTGGATAGCCTATAAAATCGCGCCATATCTCGGTAAAAAAGAAGACAGCGTGGAAGACCTCAAATTGCCCGGCTGGCTGAATATCTTCCATGACAATATCGTCTCCACCGCCATCGTGATGACGGTGTTCTTTGGCATCATCCTGTGTTCCTTCGGCCTCGACACCCTGCAGCAAATGGCCGGAAAAACTCACTGGACCATCTACATTCTGCAAACCGGTCTGATGTTTGCGGTGGCGATTTTCATCATCATTCAGGGCGTGCGGATGTTCGTCGCTGAACTGACCGAAGCCTTTAACGGCATCTCTCAACGCTTAATTCCCGGTGCCGTTCTGGCCATCGACTGTGCGGCCATCTACAGCTTTGCACCGAACGCTGTGGTCTGGGGCTTTATGTGGGGCACTATTGGCCAGCTGATTGCCGTCGGCATTCTGTTCGGCATGGGCTCTTCGATCATGATTATTCCCGGCTTTATCCCGATGTTCTTCTCCAACGCCACTATCGGCGTGTTTGCCAACCACTTCGGCGGCTGGCGCGCAGCGCTGAAAATCTGTCTGGTGATGGGAATGATCGAAATTTTCGGCTGTGTATGGGCCATTAAACTCACCGGCCTGAGTGCCTGGATGGGCATGGCCGACTGGTCGATTCTGGCACCGCCAATGATGCAGGGCTTTTTCAGTATCGGCATTGCTTTTATGGGCATTATCGCGGTGATCGCACTGCTGTATATGTTTTTTGCCGGTCGCGCACTGCGCGCTGAAGAAGACGCGGAAAAACAAACCCTTAATCAATCCACTTCTCACTAATGACTTCTCACAAACCAATGAGGTTCCCATGACAGTACGAATTCTGGCGGTATGCGGTTGCGGGCAAGGCAGTTCGATGATCATGAAGATGAAAATCGGTCAGTTCCTGACACAGGAGGGTGTGGACCACACCATGAACAGTTGCGCGGTGGGTGAATACAAATCAGAGCTGGGCAGTGCGGACATTATCGTCGCGTCTACCCACGTGGCGGATGAAATTACTGTCAGCGGCAATAAATATGTGGTCGGTGTCCGCAATATGCTGTCGGCGGCGGACTTCGGCCCGAAAGTGATGGCCGTCATCAACGCTCATTTTTCTGCTGATCTGAGAAAATAAGGAACATGCCATGAAACTGAGAGATTCACTGGCTGAAAATAACTCGATTTGCCTGAATGCTGAGGCAGAAACCTGGCAGGACGCGGTGAAAATTGGCGTCGATATGCTGGTCGTCGCGGGTGTGGTTGAGCCGCGTTATTACCAGGCGATTCTGGATGGTGTCGGACGTTTCGGACCGTATTTCGTGATCGCGCCCGGGCTTGCCATGCCACATGGTCGCCCGGAAGAAGGTGTGATTAAAACTGGCTTTGCGCTGGTGACACTGAAAAAACCGCTGGTGTTCAACCACGAAGATAACGATCCGGTGGATATTCTTATCACTCTGGCCGCAGTGGATGCCAACGCACATCAGGAGATTGGCATCATGCAGGTGGTAAACCTTTTTGATGATGAAGCCAATTTTGACCGCCTGCGCGCCTGTACCACCGCGCAACAGGTACTGGATTTGATCGACCTGACCTCCGCCACGGCGGTTCACTAATTCATTAGCAGAGAAGGAATTCATTATGTCTCATTCATTACCTATGTTGCAGGTGGCGCTGGATAACCAGTCAATGGACGACGCTTACAAGACCACGCGTCTGATCGCCGGTGAAGTCGACATCATCGAAGTCGGTACTATTTTGTGCGTCGCCGAAGGTGTGCGTGCGGTACGCGACCTTAAGGCTTTGTATCCGGAAAAAATTGTGCTGGCCGATGCCAAAATCGCGGATGCAGGAAAAATTCTCTCGCGGATGTGCTTCGAAGCTAATGCTGACTGGGTGACGGTCATTTGTTGTGCTGACATCAACACCACCAAAGGTGCGCTGGAAGTGGCGAAAGAATTCAACGGCGACGTGCAGATTGAACTGACCGGTTACTGGACGTGGGAGCAGGCGCAGGAATGGCGTGACGCAGGCATTCAGCAGGTGGTTTATCACCGCAGCCGCGACGCGCAGGCCGCCGGTGTGGCCTGGAGCGATGCTGATATCACGGCGATTAAACATCTTTCTGCCATGGGTTTCAAAGTGACCATTACCGGAGGACTGGCACTGGAAGATTTGCCGCTGTTTAAAGACATTCCTGTGCACGTCTTTATCGCCGGTCGCAGCATCCGCGACGCCAAAGATCCGGTTGATGCAGCTCGTCAGTTTAAAAAATCCATTCGCCAGCTCTGGGGCTAAGGAACACCGCATGATGCATAAAGCCGTTCCGCTCGGTATCTATGAAAAAGCCTTGCCTGCGGGCGAAGACTGGCTGATGCGCCTGACACTGGCGAAAGAACTGGGCTTCGATTTCGTTGAAATGTCGGTGGATGAAACCGACAACCGGCTGGCACGGCTTGACTGGTCACGCGGGCAACGTTTGCGGGTGGTGGAGGCAATATCGCGTACCGGCACTCGCATTCCGTCGATGTGCCTGAGCGCACACCGACGCTTTCCGCTTGGTGCCGAAGACGATGAAACCCGCAATCAGGGCCTGGAAATCATGCGCAAGGCTATCGTGCTGGCGCAGGATTTAGGCATCCGCGTGATCCAGCTTGCCGGTTATGACGTGTATTACCAGCAGGCTAATGAAAATACCCGTGAACGTTTTCGCGATGGCTTACAGACATCGGTTGAAATGGCCAGCCGTGCGCAGGTCACGCTGGCGATGGAAATCATGGATTATCCGCTGATGAATTCGATCAGCAAAGCGCTCGGCTACACACATTATCTGAACAATCCGTGGTTTCAGCTTTACCCTGATATCGGCAACTTGTCGGCATGGGATAACGACGTGCAGATGGAACTGGCAAGTGGCGCGGGGCATATCGTTGCCGTGCATATTAAAGACACGCAGCCCGGCATATTTAAAAACGTACCCTTCGGCAGCGGTGTGGTGGAGTTCGAACGCTGCTTTGCGACGTTGAAAAAAAGCGGTTATCGCGGGCCGTATCTTATCGAAATGTGGAGTGAAACCGCTGCCGATCCGATACAGGAAGTGCGCAACGCCCGCGCCTGGGTGATCGATAAAATGCAAAAAGCCGGGCTGAACATGGAGGACACCTTATGACGGATGCCCTGAAACAACGCGTGTTTGAAGCCAATATGGCGCTACCGGCTTTTGGCCTCGTGACATTTACCTGGGGCAACGTCAGCGGTATCGACCGCGAACGCGGCCTGGTTGCCATTAAACCGAGCGGTGTGGAATATGAGAAAATGCAGGCCCGTGACATGGTGGTGCTGAACCTGCAAGGTGGCATCGTGGAAGGGCATTACAAACCGTCTTCAGATACCGCAACGCATCTTGAGCTGTACGCCCGTTTTCCGCAGCTGGGCGGTATTGTGCATACTCATTCGACCTATGCGACGTCATGGGCGCAGGCCGGGATCGCCATCCCGCCGCTCGGCACCACGCACGCGGATTATTTTGCCGGTGCCGTTCCGTGCACACGACCATTGTCGCGTCAGGAGGTCGGCGGAGAGTACGAACTGGAAACCGGTAAGGTGATCGCCGCGTCGCTGACCGGCACCGATCCGCTGCATATGCCGGGCATCCTGGTTGCCCAGCATGGTCCGTTCTGCTGGGGCACTACGCCGGAGCAGGCGGTACATAACGCTGTGGTGCTGGAAGAAGTGGCTAAAATGGCGTGGATCACCGGTACAATCCGGCGCGACCTATTGCCGATGGATGATTATTTATTGCACAAGCACTTCAGCCGTAAACACGGGCCGGATGCGTATTACGGGCAGAAATAATAGCTATTGAGAGGCCATTAAAACTCCACTTCAACTCCCGCTTCGCAGGGGAGGCAGGGATGGGGTATTAATGGTATCTCCGTCACCCCTCCGACATGATTTCATGCATTTTTTCCCTCTCCCGCAGTGAGCATTTTTCCAGCATAGGGTTTATACATAGATATTGGGATCACGCTTTTTACTGCAATCAGGCTTTTTCTCACGGAAGTATTCCGTCCCCTCAGACAGAAAAGAGACTGCCCTATGTCGAAGATCACGTTCAAGCAAGATGTTTTTTTGTCAGCACTCACCCGCCAGTGGCAAGCGTTCGGACTTACTTCAGCTTCTGATATGACCCGTCACCAGTGGTGGCATGCCGTCAGTGCCGCCGTTGCTGAGCAACTTCCCCCGCAAAGCGAGCCGGTCAGCAGTAAGAATAAAAAAATCACCCGCCACGTTAACTATATTTCGATGGAATTTCTGGTCGGCCGTCTGACCGGCAATAACCTGATTAATCTCGGCTGGTATGAAAAAATTGCCACTGTGCTGGAATCTTTTGATATCAACCTGACCGATCTGCTGGAAGAAGAAATCGACCCGGCACTGGGAAATGGCGGGCTGGGGCGGCTGGCGGCCTGTTATCTCGATGCAATGGCATCGGTCGGGCAACCTGGTATCGGTTACGGCCTGAATTATCAGTACGGTTTATTCCGCCAGCGTTTTGTCGATGGTAAACAGAAAGAATCACCGGACGACTGGCATCGCAGCGAATATCCGTGGTTCCGCCATAATAGCTCGCTGGCGGTAAATGTCGGTATTGGCGGTAAAATTGTAAAGAATGAGCAGGGCGTTTCACGCTGGGAACCGGAATTTACCCTGCGCGGTGAAGCCTGGGATTTGCCGGTAATGGGTTATCGCAACGGCATCACGCAACCGTTGCGCTTGTGGGAAGCCACGCATCCTCATCCGTTTGATCTCGAAAAGTTTAATGACGGCGAGTTTCTGAAAGCCGAACAACAGGGTATCGATGCCGCCAAACTCACCAAAGTCCTGTATCCGAACGACAACCATCAGGCCGGTAAACGTCTGCGACTGATGCAGCAGTATTTCCAGTGTGCCTGCTCGGTGGCCGATATCCTGCGGCGTCACCATTTCCTGGGTCGTAAAATCAGCGAGTTGCCAGATTATGAAGTTATCCAGCTCAACGATACACATCCGACTATCGCTATTCCTGAAATGCTGCGCGTACTGATCGATGAACATCAGCTGAGCTGGAATGACGCGTGGCGTATCACCAGCCGTACCTTCGCATATACCAACCATACGCTGATGCCGGAAGCGCTGGAAACCTGGGACGAGCGTCTGGTGCGCGGTCTGCTGCCGCGTCATTTTCAGATTATCAAACAGATTAATGCTGACTTTAAGAAACGGGTCAGCAAACAATGGCCCGGCGACGAGGCGGTCTGGGCGAAGCTTGCTGTCCATCATGACAAACAGGTGCGTATGGCGAATCTGTGCGTGGTTGCCGGATTTGCCGTAAACGGTGTTGCGGCGCTGCATTCAGATCTGGTGGTCAAAGATCTGTTCCCGGAATATTACCAGTTGTGGCCGGAAAAGTTCCATAACGTGACCAACGGCATCACGCCACGCCGCTGGCTGAAACAGTGTAATCCGGCGCTGTCGGCGCTGATTGATGAACGGCTGAAAACCGACAGTTGGGTCAACAATCTTGACCTGCTGAAAGGTCTGGAAGACGGCGTCAAAGACAAAAAATTCTGCAAACAGTACCGCAAAATTAAGCACGATAACAAAGTGCGGCTGGCGGAATATGTCTGGCAGCGCATGGGCATCAGGCTTAATCCCGAGGCGATTTTCGATGTGCAGATTAAACGTCTGCACGAATACAAACGTCAGCATCTCAATCTGTTGCACATTCTTTCGCTGTATCGCCAGTTACGCGATAACCCTAAGCTGGATATCGTGCCGCGCGTTTTTCTGTTTGGTGCGAAGGCCGCGCCCGGATATTACCTCGCAAAAAACATTATCTATGCGATCAATCAGGTGGCTGAGAAGATCAACAATGATCCGATCGTCGCCGATCGTCTTAAAGTGGTGTTCATTCCCGATTATTGTGTCTCAGTGGCAGAACTGATGATCCCGGCGGCGGATGTGTCGGAACAGATTTCAACTGCCGGTAAGGAAGCCTCCGGCACCGGCAACATGAAACTGGCGCTGAATGGTGCGCTGACTATTGGTACGCTCGACGGCGCAAACGTCGAGATTGCCGAACAGGTCGGTGAGGACAATATTTTTATCTTTGGTCTGACGGTCGATGAAGTGAAAGCGCAGCTGAAAAAAGGCTATAAGCCGAAAGCGTGGGTCAAAAAGGACAAACATCTCAAATCGATTCTCGATGAGCTTGCCAGCGGCTTTTATGCCAATGGTGACAAAAAAGCCTTCGATCTGATGCTGAACAGTCTGCTCGATGGCGGTGATCCGTATCTGGTGCTGGCGGATTTTGCCGCGTATTGCGAGGCACAAAAAGAAGTGGATACGCTTTACCGTAATGCCGATGAATGGACACGCCGTACGTTGCTCAACACGGCCCGCGTAGGTATGTTCAGCGCCGACCGCTCCGTCCGCGATTACCAGCAACGCATCTGGCAGGCTAAAAGATAGGAGCCGATATGGAGAATAAGCAACTTGCTGAGGCCGCGCGCCGGGCAGGCATTGTAGACAGTTTCATTAATATGACGGATGACGTGGAAATAGTGTCCGATGACACGCGTGTCGCCTTGCTGGCCGCTATGGGGCGTGATCCGGCTTATGTGCCGGAGGTTACACCTGTGCCGCCCGTTAAAGTATTTACGCAAGGCAAAAAAGTGCTGGTGACACCGGAAGTCAGTGGTGTATTTAGCTGGCAACTGACGCAGGAAAATGGCAGCCAGACACAGGGTGAGATCGCCGCAGGCAAGGCGCTGGATCTCGGTGTGTTGCTGCCTGCCGGCTATCACCTGCTGACGTTATCGCAAAACGGCAACGTCTGGCCCTGCCGGATAATCGTTGTGCCGCCGCGCTGTTATGAGCCTGAAGCATTGCTGGCAGGAAAAAAACTGTGGGGCGCGACCGTTCAGCTTTACACGTTGCGCTCGGAGAATAACTGGGGCGTCGGCGATTTTGGTGACCTGAAAAAAATGGTCGAAGAAGTCGGCCAGCGCGGCGGGGCATTCGTCGGACTGAATCCGATACACGCGCTCTACCCGGCGAATCCACAAAGTGCCAGCCCGTACAGTCCCTCGTCCCGCCGCTGGCTGAATCTGACCTATATCGATGTCAGTGCCGTGGAGGAATTTACCACCAGCAGCGAGGCACAAACCTGGTGGCATTCTATTGAGACGCGTGATGCGTTATTGCAGGTGCGCAGCGCCGGGTTTGTTGATTATCCGCGGGTGATGGAACTGAAACTGGCGGCGCTGAAACTGGCATGGCGGCTGTTTTGCGGGCTGCCGGAAAACAGTACGCGTAAGCAGGATTTCCGTCAGTTCGTGGCGCAAGGCGGTGACAGTCTGCGGCAACAAGCACTGTTCGATGCATTGCATGTGCATCTGCGCGATCAGGGGCTGGGCGAGTGGGGATGGCCGGTGTGGCCGGATGCCTATCGCGATGCGAAAAGTGCAGACGTACATGAATTCAGTGAGCGTTACGCCGGTGAAATTGCGTTTTATCAATGGCAGCAATGGCTGGCGCATACGCAGCTGTCTGAATGTTATCAGCGCAGCGTGGAGCTGGGGATGCCCGTTGGTTTATACCGCGATCTGGCGGTGGGCGTGGCGCAAGGCGGTGCGGAAACCTGGTCCGATCCGGCGCTGTATTGTCTGAATGCCACAGTCGGCGCGCCGCCCGATATTCTCGGACCTCAGGGGCAAAACTGGGGGCTTCCACCCATTGATCCACACGAAATGAAAGCCCGTGCCTATCAGCCGTTTATTGATTTGCTACGGGCAAATATGGCGGAATGCGGCGCATTGCGTATCGATCATGTCATGGGGTTGCTGCGTTTGTGGTGGATACCTGCTGACCAGGACGCGGGCAGCGGTGCCTATGTCCGTTACCCGCTGGAGGATTTACTCGGCGTACTGGCTTTGGAAAGCCAGCGGCATCGGTGCATGGTGATTGGTGAAGATCTGGGCACCGTGCCGAAAGAAATCCTCGCCAGTCTGCGTGACAGCGGCGTGTATTCCTACAAAGTGTTGTATTTCGAACACGATAAAAACTTCCGGTACCACCCGCCGGAAGACTATGTTTCGCAAGCGATGGCGACCGTGACCACGCATGACTTACCCACGTTGCGGGGCTACTGGGAAGGCGGTGATTTAACACTGGGCGCATCTCTGGGGATATACCCGGATCCGCACGTGCTGGAAAAACTGCGCGGGGAGCGCGAACGTAGCAAGCAGGGGCTTCTTAATGCGCTGCATCTGAAACAATGTGTACCGAAATCGACCAGCCGCAGTGCTGAAAATATGCCAATGACACCGCTGCTCAACCGGGGTTTACAACGTTATCTGGCGGGCAGTGCCAGCGCATTACTGGGCCTGCAACCGGAAGACTGGCTGGACATGTCCACACCAGTGAACGTGCCGGGCACCAATACCGAATACCCCAACTGGCGGCGCAAGTTGTCGCGGACGCTGGAGGAAATGTTTGGCGATGAGCATATTGATGCGCTGCTGAGTGATTTGAACCAGCGAAGAAAAGTATAAGCCCTGTTTCTGGCACAAAAAGGGTCTGGATTTCCTCAGGCCCGATGTGATTAATTTTATGTTGTCGCTTTGCGGGATTAGGTATAACAAATATCAGAATGGCATCGTCACCAAGTGTGAAGTGTAAATTAAGCAATTATTAACAATAAAACCCCAAAAATAAATAAATAAGGGAATAGAATTATCTCACCTAAATTGGAGCGTAAGGGCTTGGGATGGCACTAAATGGAAAGTTTGTAATAAACAATGCTGATTATTCGCCGTTGAGTTTTCCTGGGTTGGGGACGTTTCTCGCGTTTTCTGGTAATGGTGCCTATCGCAACCGTGGCGGGTGCGGAGCAATTATAAATAATGGGCCATTACCAGCGGGCAAATATTACGTTGTCGATAGGCCAAGAGGCAGTAAAGCCAACCAGCTCAGGGCATGGGGCATAGATAAGTATAAGAGCACGTTTTACTACCACGTTGATCATACTGAATGGTTTGCTTTGTACCGTTCGGATGAAGTGATTGATGATCAAACTTTTTTCAATAAAGTTGCCCGGGGAGGATTTCGACTCCATCCCGGCACCATCTCCGATGGCTGTATCACGCTTGCTCACCAGTCTGACTACGCAATGATAAAAAACGCATTACTTAGAGAAAAAACTTTTAAGGTGAAAGGGACAAATTTATCAGCATATGGCGTTATTGAGGTGATCACCAATGGCACTGCTTGCCCGTAATATTAACCCACTGATTATAAAATTATTTAAGCTGTTTTTTTTCATTTTAATTTCCGCTGTTGTGGGTCGGGCATTAGGCGACCCCTATTGTTGGCTGAGCTATGAATTTGTTCTGGAAATAGGCTGTTTAATTCATGGTGCTGGTGAATTAGGCGCAGAGAATATTGATGACACATATTTTTATATAGATTTGGTAATTGTAATGGGAATTACAGCAATAATTTATTTATTAACCATGAAGTTCATAAGAAAAATAAGGAGAGAATAAAATGCCGATCCCCCGTATCTATGGCTTAAAGATGATGGTGGTGCAGACATCAAAGGATCCGTTGACGTCAACGGCCGTGAGGGCAGTATAGAGGTTATTGGAATGAGCCACGGGCTTAATCTGCCTGTTGATCCAGCTTCTGGCAAAATCACTGGCCCGCGTTCTCATTCTGCTTTCATGTTTGAGAAAGAGACCGACAGTTCAAGTCCGTATCTGTACAAAGCTGTGGCGACTGGGCAGACGCTTAAAAGTGCAGAGGTTCGTTTCTATTCCATCAATGATGCCGGTCAGGAGGTGTGTTACTTCATTGTTCTTATGGAGGGCGTGAAGATAACCGGCGTAAATCCGGGCGTGCCAAATATTCGCATGGCTGGTAACTCGCGGATGAACCACATGGAGTCAGTCTCCATGATGTACGAAAAAATCACCTGGAAGTTTGTAGATGGCAACATTCAATACAGCGATGCGTGGACGGAAAGAGTGACAGCGTGATGACCCCTTGCAGCCACGGCGCAGAATATGAAGAAGAAAAGAATAACCCCACCTGAAAAGTGGGGCAGCAATCTTAAGGGCTCAGCAGTGCTGAACCCTTGATGATGGAGACTGAAATGTGCTCAGGCGATCAGTAGAACGAGTGTTCGCCGCGCTGGTGTTCGGTCAGGTCGCGAACGCCTTTCAGCTCAGGGAAGTTTTGCAGCAGTTCTTTCTCGATGCCGTCTTTCAGTGTGACATCAATCATTGAACAACCATTGCAGCCACCGCCGAATTGCAAAATGGCAATCCCGTCATCGGTGATTTCCATCAGGGAAACACGACCACCATGGCTGGCGAGCTGCGGGTTAATCTGCGATTGCAGCTGATATTCAACACGTTCCATCAGCGGTGCATCATCAGAAACCTTACGCATTTTGGCATTCGGTGCCTTCAGCGTGAGCTGGGAACCGAGCTGATCGGTGACGAAGTCGATCACGGCGTCTTGCAGATAAGGCGCGCTTAATTCATCAATGAAAGCAGACAGTTTTTCGAACTTCAGTTCGGTATCCGTCGCTTCCACGGCGTCAGGTGGGCAATAAGAGACACCGCATTCTGCGGTTGGCGTACCGGGATTGATCACGAATACGCGGATTTGGGTGCCTTCTTCCTGGTTTGCCAGTAATTTGGCAAAGTGCTCTTGGGCAGCATCGGTAATAAGGATCATAACATTCGCTCAATAGTTGACTACTCTGGTTGGTTATAATACGCCCTTTGTTTTTACCCGTCACCCTTCACGTTGCCAGTGTGTTAGCAGCACGTGCTCAAGCCTGTAAAGTCCGGCAAATACAAGCTATTTGCAGCGAAGCAACGCCCTGATTGCGCAGAATTTTGCTGATTTCCCGCACCGTGCTGCCGGTCGTAACCACATCGTCAAGCAACATCACGTGCTTATCGCGCAGGCTGACATGGCAGGTGAATGCTTTACCCAGATTCCACTTTCTTTCTCGCTCGCTCAGGCTTTGTTGCGGCGGTGTACGCCGGTCACGGCTCAGGGCATTGGGCAGATATTTACAATGTAGCCATCGTGCCAGCGGCTTCGCCAGCAATTCACTCTGATTATACCCGCGCGAAAAATAGCGTTTTTGATGCAGCGGTACACTGAGGAGCACATCGGGTCTGGGCAGATTGCTCATCCGGTAGCGTTCCTGCCAGCGTAACAACAGCAAACGGGCGAGCGTGGTGTCCAGTTCCGGTTGTCCTGAGAATTTGAACCGCAAAACCAGCCCGCTCAGCGGCATTTCATAAGGACTGGCGAAGATCATCGCGTCCCAGGGTGGCGGTTTCAACAGGCATCGTCCGCAATCGGTTTTGCCACCGGCGGAAGGCAATCCGCAGCGAAGACAGCAGGGCGGGGCAACCGGCAGATGTTTCATGCACAGGCTGCAAATGCCCTGAACCGGGAGATGCAGCGGACACTGGCATAGCCAACAGCGGCTGGCAATTGTTAGCATAGTGGCGGGTTCCTTTTGCCAAACAGACAGACACGGACAATACGCTATGAATACGCTTTATCGGGAGACTATCGGCGAAGGAGATCGCCATCTTGTGCTGCTTCACGGATGGGGACTGAATGCCGAAGTGTGGCGTTACACGGCAGAGCGACTTGCGCCGCATTTTTGTCTGCATCTGATTGATTTGCCGGGCTATGGCCGCAGTGAGGGATTCGGGGCGATGACGCTGGAAGACATGGCAGAAACCGTGCTCACCGCCATGCCGGAAAAAGCCTCATTACTGGGCTGGTCACTGGGCGGTCTGGTGGCCAGCCAGATAGCCTTGAGTGTGCCACAACGTGTGGAAAAACTGATTACCGTGGCGTCATCACCCTGTTTTACGGCTCATCAAGACTGGCCGGGTATCCGCCCCGATGTGCTGAAGGGGTTCCAGCATCAGCTGAGCGAAGATTTTCAGCGCACGGTCGAGCGCTTTCTGGCACTGCAGACGCTCGGCAGCGACAGCGCACGTCAGGATGCGCGCCTGCTGAAATCCATTGTGCTGGGTCAGCCGGTGCCTTCTGTCGATGTGCTTAATGGCGGGCTGGAGATCTTACGCAATGTGGATTTACGCCAGCCGATGACTGCACTGACGTTGCCTGTTCTGCGGATTTACGGCGCGCTGGACGGACTGGTGCCCCGCAAAATGGTACCCCTGCTGGATGCGATTCTGCCCGGTTCCCGTTCGGAAATTATCGAAAAGGCCGCGCATGCGCCGTTTATCTCCCACCCGGAAACGTTTTGTGAAATTGTCGGGCGGTTCCTGATTGCAGATTGAAAACCAATGTAAATATTTTTTTCAATTTTCTGGCTAATTCCCAAGGGTGACTAATACTTAAGCCGATGATGACGGGGTGAAAGGCGGGCGTAAATTGTTGCGCGAGCCTGTTTGCGTCTCTGGGGAGTTTACTGGTGTTTAACCATGAAGGTCATGCCAGCGCAGATGCACCTGCTGTTCATATGTTGACTGCTTTCTTTGAGAACTATTCATCCAATTTAGAGGTAAAGTCATGAAATCAAATAAAATTATCGTTGCGGCAATTCTGACGGGGTTATTCTCACTCAACGCAATGGCGGCTGAGATGATCTCGAAAGAAGAAGCCAAAGATAAAGGTTACACCAGCCTGGGCGTGATCACGACCAGCAATGAATACACCGCGCCGATGGATGCGAAAGAAGAGCTGTCCAAACTGGCTGATGAAAAGGGTGGCAAATACTATGTTGTGATTGCGGCTCAGGAGAAGAAGAAAATCACAGCAACGGCTGAAGTCTTCAAATAATCCCTTTTGAGCTGTTCTGATTTCCGGGATGCCTGCGGGCATCCCTTTTTTATTTCTCATTTTCTGTGCACTCCTTCTCTTTCCTTGTCCGGTATCAATTTGTTTTTAAAGAAATACGGCAGATCGTTACTCTCAGGGTAATGAAGTGTCAGGCCGCTTAATTGATGGAATATTCTTCGCTGCTTACACTTAGCAGGCTATCAAAACAGGTCAAATGTGATGCAACCGCCACTTGACTGAACTTCCCAACATCGTCTCGTTTCATCACGCCGGGAAGTATTCAGCAAGCTCAACCCAGGGAGGTTTGGCATGCCGCAACATCCGCAGACCACGAAAGTGTGGGACACCCGCCGCAATGAAAAACAACGGCGTATCGACAGTGTCCGTTCCGTGGCCGAGGGTAAAGTATTACCCACAGATAAAATCATCCCTATCCTCGAAACGCTGATTGCCTCCGGCGACCGCGTGGTGATGGAAGGTAACAACCAAAAACAAGCTGACTTCCTTTCCCGCTCACTGGCGAAAGTGAACCCTGAAAAGCTGCATGACCTGCATATGATCATGCCGAGCGTCAGCCGCGCTGAACATCTGGATCTCTTCGAACGCGGTATCGCCCGTAAGCTCGATTTCGCCTTCTCTGGCCCGCAAAGCCTGCGTATCGCGCAACTGCTGGAAGACGGTCAGATGGAAATCGGTGCGATCCACACTTACATCGAATTGTATTCCCGCCTGTATGTTGATCTGGTGCCGAACATTGCCCTGATCGCGGGCTTCAAAGCTGACCGCAAAGGCAACCTGTATACCGGTGCAAGTACGGAAGATACCCCGGCGCTGGTCGAAGCCGCAGCCTTCAAAAACGGCATCGTGATTGCGCAGGTTAACGAACTGGTTGATGAAGATAGCGACCTGCCGCGCGTGGATATCCCGGGTGACTGGATCGATTTTGTGGTCGTCGCCGACAAGCCATTCTTCATCGAACCGTTGTTCACCCGTGACCCGCGTCTGATTAAACCGGTTCACGTGCTGATGGCCATGATGGCCATTAAAGGCATCTACGCGAAGCACAACGTGCAGTCGCTGAACCACGGTATCGGCTTTAACACGGCAGCCATCGAACTGCTGCTGCCAACCTACGGCGAACGGCTCGGTCTGCGCGGCAAAATTTGTAAACACTGGACACTGAACCCGCATCCGACGTTGATCCCGGCCATCGAAAGCGGTTGGGTGGAAACCGTTCACTGTTTCGGTGGCGAGCTGGGAATGGAGGAATATATCCGCGCCCGTCCTGACGTGTTTTTCACTGGCTCCGACGGCTCCATGCGTTCTAACCGCGCGTTCTGCCAGCTGGCAGGTCAGTACGCCGTAGATATGTTCATCGGTTCCACCTTGCAGGTTGATGGCCTGGCGAACTCCTCCACCGTGACCCGTGGTCGTCTGGCCGGTTTCGGTGGTGCGCCTAACATGGGACATGACCCGCACGGTCGTCGTCACTCCACGCCAGCCTGGCTCGACATGATTGAAGAGCCGGACCCGATGGCACGCGGTAAAAAACTGGTTGTACAGATGGTGGAAACCTTCCAGGCCGGTGGCAAACCGACATTTGTTGAGAAACTGGAAGCCGTCGATGTGGGTAAAGAATCCGGAATGCCTCTGGCACCTGTGATGATTTACGGCGACGACGTGACCCACGTGCTGACCGAAGAAGGCATCGCTTATCTTTACCGCGCCCGTTCTCTCGAAGAGCGCCGTGCGATGGTGGCGGCAGTCGCCGGTATCACTGATATCGGTCTGGGTGTTGACGCCAAACGCGTTGCCGATCTGCGCCGTCAGGAACTGGTGGTCTTCCCGGAAGACATGGGCATTCGCCGCACTGACGCCACCCGCTCTTTACTGGCGGCTGGCAGCGTGAGCGAACTGGTTGACTGGTCAGGCGGTTTGTATAACCCGCCAGCCAAATTCCGTAGCTGGTGATCACGATGCCGCAAACTTTAGCGATTGGCGCTGTGCTGACAGCGGAAGAACTGGCCGAAAGGCTGGCAGAAACGGCGACGCAGGCGCTGATCGACGAAGCGCGGCTGAGTCCGAAACCGGGTCTGGTAGACAGCCGGAGTGCCGGGGCTCATCAGGATTTAAGTTTAAATCTGATGGTGCGTTCGGCACGCAGCCTGACGTCCACTTTCTCTTTGCTGGCGTTACACAGCTGGCAGCGTCCGGCGGATATCGCCCTGCGTCAGGAAGTGGGACGTTTAGGCCGGGCGGGAGAAGCGCAGATGATGGCGGAAACCGGCGGCGTGAACACTCACCGGGGCGCTATCTGGGCGATGGGGTTGCTGGTCAGCGCCGTCGCCATGCAGCCGGAAAGTTTACTGCCGGGGCATATTGCGCAGCGCGCCGCGAAAATTGCGGTCTTGCCCGATGCTTTCAGTCCGAAAAAATTCAGTAAAGGTTCGCACGCCGTGCAGCGTTATCAGGTGCCGGGTGCACGCGAAGAGGCGCAAAGCGGTTTCCCGCACATTATCGGTTGTGCACTGCCGCAGCTTCATGACAGCCGGGCCCGTGGTGCGAGCGAAAGCGAAGCACAGGTCGATGCCTTACTGGCGGTGATGACCTCGCTGGCGGATACCTGCGTATTGTCCCGCGGTGGTTTGCCTGCCCTGCAAGCGATGCATCAGGGTGCGCGGGCCGTGCTGGAAGCGGGTGGGATGAGCACACTGGCAGGTAAACAGCTGTTGCGTCATCTCGAACACCGGATGCTGGCGGACAACACATCTCCCGGCGGTGCTGCTGATTTACTGGCCGCGACGCTGTTCCTGGACCGCGTGAGCGTGGTCTGAACCGGATACGCATTAACTAACATCAGTACAAAGAGGTGTTATGGAACGTTTTGAATTTAACTACCCGGCGGCAAAACCGCTGGCAGGCCGCGCCGAAGCAGGCGTGGTAGGGTCCGGCGATTTAGAAGCGCTGTATGAACCTGACACAGCCAATACGCTGAAAATTATCGTCACCACGTCCGTCGACGGCAGCCATACCTTATGGCAGAACTTTTTTAACCGTCTGAACGCACTGCGTGAATTACCGGCAGGCCATCTCGACATCAATGATTTTGGCGCTACACCAGGGGTGGCCCGTCTGCGTATCGAACAGGTCTTTGAGGAGGCTGAACATGCCAACTGATACTTCCGTTCAGGATCAGAGCTTTATCGAACTGAGCGCCCGTCAGCGCGCCCGTAAACTGCTGGACGCCGGAACGTTCCGCGAACTGCTCGGGCCGTTTGAACGCATTATGTCACCGTGGCTGGAACCGCAGGGTATCGTGCCGCAGGCCGATGACGGCATGGTCGTTGCTAAAGGCCAGATTAACGGTCAGCCGGCGGTGGTTGTGGCAATTGAAGGCAGCTTCCAGGGGGGGAGCATGGGGGAGGTGTCCGGGGCCAAAATGGCCGCTGCGCTGGAAATGGCGGCAGAAGATAACCGTAATGGTATCCCGACGCAGGCCGTTCTGCTGCTTGAAACCGGCGGTGTGCGTTTGCAGGAAGCCAATCTGGGCCTTGCCGCCATCGCTGATATTCATGCTGCTATTGTTGATTTACGCCGCTATACGCCGGTGATCGGCGTGGTTGCCGGTACCGTCGGCTGCTTCGGTGGCATGTCGATTGCCGCCGCATTGTGCAGCTATCTGATTGTCACCCGTGAAGCCCGCCTGGGTCTGAACGGTCCGCAGGTAATTGAACAGGAAGCCGGTATCGATGAATACGATTCCCGTGACCGCCCGTTCATCTGGAGCATGACCGGTGGCGAAGTGCGTTATCACAGCGGTTTTGTTGATGCACTGGTGAAAGACTCCCTCGCTGAGGTGAAAGACAGCATGCTGGCCTTCATCAAAAAAGGCGTTCCGGTGAGTCATCGTTCTGATAAATATGATTATTACCTGCCAAAACTGACCGGTTTTGACACCACACAGCAGGCCAGCCGTGAAGTGACGGAAGCCTTGTTTAACCGGGAGGATCGCGCATGAGCAATGTAAAGAGTAACGCAGCCAGTCGGGGTGATTACTGGTTCGCTGAACTGACCAAAGACGCCACTCCGGTCAGCGGTCTTTGCCCTTCCGTGAAAGCGGCAGACGGCAAAATAAATGACCAGTCCGTGCGTTTTATCGCCGTGGTACCGGACAAGAATAATCAGTATCCGCGTGCAGCGGGCGGCGAGGTCGGTCTGCTTGAAGGCTGGAATCTGGCAAAAGTGGTCAACAACGTGATTGACGCTGACGCCAATGCCAGTACCAAACGTGCCATTGTGGCGGTGATTGACGTGCCAAGTCAGGCGTATGGTCGTCGCGAAGAAGCATTCGGCATCCATCAGGCGCTGGCCGGTGCTGCAGGCGCTTATGCCAAAGCCCGTCTGGCCGGACATCCGGTGGTCGGGTTGATTGTCGGCAAAGCGATGTCAGGCGCATTTCTGGCGCACGGTTATCAGGCCAACAAACTGATCGCCTTCAAAAACAACGGCGTAATGATCCATGCAATGGGCAAAGAATCTGCCGCACGTATCACCCTGCGTTCTGTGGATGCCCTGGAAAAACTGGCTGCCACCATCCCGCCGATGGCTTACGACATCGAAAACTACGCCACGCTGGGTCTGCTGTCGCAATTACTCGACATCGCTGACCCGGACAACGCCACACCCGATGACATCAGCAGCGTAGAAAACGCTGTCTGGCAAAATATCCAGGACGCACGCAAAGAAGGCGTTAGCCTCAGCAACCGTCTGGGTGCAGAAAACCGCGCAAGTTCGCAGCGCGTTCGCCAGCAGATGCGTCAGGAATGGTAATTCTTTAACACTTTCAGTCTCAACCGGTAACGCACCTGCAAACAGCGTGACGCAGCCGCATTGCGGGTTCCCGCCCTGACATATCCGTCAGGGTGAGGGCCTGCTGTTGTCTGCTACTGGACTGTCATACTAAAAAAACCATCGCACCGGCGCCGACTGAGCAATCATTGTTTGCCTCAGGAAAAACGCTATGACTTACGTAATATTGCACGCGCTTGCCCCTATTTTCGTCATCATGATCCTCGGCTTTTACGCCGGGAAAGCGAAAATGGTGGATAACCAGAATGTTTCTTTACTGAATATATTCGTGATGGATTTTGCTTTACCCGCTGCGCTGTTTGCCGCCACCGTACAGACCCCGTGGTCAGGCATTGTGGAGCAGTCACCGCTGATTCTGGTGCTGGTGCTGGCCATGTGGATCACCTATGCGGCGATTTACTTTATCTGCACCAAAGTCTTTAAAAAATCGCCGCAGGACGCTGCCGTTCTGACGCTGACCGTAGCCCTGCCAAACTATGCGGCGCTGGGGTTGCCTATTCTGAGCAGCGTGCTGGGTGATGCGCCATCAACATCGTTGTCCGTTGCGGTCTCTATCGCCTGCGGTTCCGTGCTGATGACACCGTTCTGTCTGCTGATTCTGGAACGTGAAAAAGCGCGTCTCAGTGGCGAAAATCAGGGGTCTTCCCTGGCACTGCTGCCGGTTCTGATGTGGCGTTCCGTGAAAAAACCGATCGTCTGGGCACCGTTGCTGGGCGTGATCCTGTCAGCGATTGGCATTAAAATGCCGGAAATCTTCCTGGCGTCGATTAAGCCGCTGGGTTTGTCAGCGACCGCGTCTGCGCTGTTCCTGACCGGTGTGATTCTGTCAGCCCGTAAACTGAAAATTAACGGTCCGGTGCTGTTATCTTGTGTGGCGAAAAATCTGATCCAGCCGTTCATCGCCTGGGGTCTGGTTCTGGCGTTTGGCCTGAGTGGTCAGGTTGCGGTGACCGCTATCCTGATGATTGCGTTGTCTGCCGGTTTCTTCGGTATCGTGTTCGGTAACCGTTTCGGCGTGCAGTCTCCGGATGCTGAAGCCTCACTGCTGATCAGTTCCGTTTTGTGTATCGTGACCCTGCCGCTGTTTATCTCGTTAACGGCAGCCCTGCATTAAACAAGGATTGAATATGTCTGACCCGCGTGCCCATGATTTTGTCTGGATCAGTGACCGTTCAGCGCTTGAGAACGACGGCGGTTTACCCGAATGGGTGAACACCTGCTGGCGCACGGCGCTGCCGCTGGTGGTGCGTCGCGATAAGCGTGCTGACGGTGCGGTTCCGGTGGGTATTCGCGGGCTGACCCGCATTCAGCGGGCCGCCGCCTGGATTGATCCGGCGGCGGTGATGCGGGTTGTCACACCGGAATCCCTGATCAGCGACGTCAACGCGCTTTTACACTCGCCGTTTGTGTCTCAGCAACCGGTGCAGGCGCTGATTACGTTGTGCAGTCTGCAATGGCCCTTCGTCTGGGGGGTGACAGGCAGTTGTGCGTATGCGCTGGTGAGTGATCTCCCGGTGATGCACGCCGACAGCGATCTCGATTTACTGGTGCGCTGCGACACGCCGGCAGAACCCTCTCAGTTTTCTGATTTTTACGACCAGCTTCAGCGGCTGCCCTGCCGCGCCGATGTTCAGATCAATACACCACGGGGTGGATTTGCGCTCAGCGAATGGCTGCGTGGCGGTGACATCATGCTGAAAACGCCGTCCGGCCCGTTGCTGGTGCGCGACCCGTGGCAATTGCCGGCAGAGTGATACCGGCCAAAAGAAGCAAGGAGCACGATGAAAATCTTATTTACTTTCCCCGGACAAGGGCCGCAGGTGCCGCAGATGCTGCATCGCCTGCCGGATAATCCGCTCACGCATTCTCTTATCGAACAGGCAAGTCTCGCACTGGGTGAAGACGTCCTGTTGCTCGACAGCACCGATGCTTTGCGTTCCACCCGTGCGGTACAACTGTGCTTATTGATTGCCGGTGTGGTCTGGGCGAAACAATGTCAGGCCGAAGGGATTGAGGCGGATTTTTGCAGCGGGCTGTCGATTGGCGCGTTTCCAGCCGCAGTGATTGCCGGTGCGCTAGGCTTCGGTGATGCCGTCCGGCTGGTGGCATTGCGTGGTGAACTGATGCAGCAGGCTTATCCCCATGGCTTTGGTCTTTCAGCGATCACCGGCCTGCGTCAGGCGCAGATTGAGGAACTGGTGGCTCAGGTCAACAGCGCCACTTCGCCGGTGTATCTGGCAAATATTAATGCGGAAGATCAACTGGTGATTGCGGGCAGCGATGCCGCCATGGCACAGGTGATGCAGCTCGCCAAAACACGGGGCGCGCAGAAAACACATCAGCTGGCGGTCAGTGTGCCGTCACACTGTGCGCTGCTCGATGAGACTGCGACAAAACTGGCGGAGGCGTTTAAACAGATTCATCTTTCCCGTCCGGCCTGCGGTTATCTCAGCGGAACGACCGGACGTGTGTACTGGCAGCCGGAAAAAATCGCCGGCGATCTGGCAATGAACATGGCGCGTACCGTTAACTGGCGGGATGCCATGGTCGCTGCGTATCAGCGTGATGTGCGGCTGGCGATAGAAATGCCGCCGGGCTCGGTGCTGACCGGCCTGACACGCCGCGCGATGGAGCAGGGTGAAGCGCTGTCTGTCTGTCAGTCGGGCATGCAGGTTGCGGCACGTCTCGCAACACGGTTACGGGAAAACGAACGCTGAGTAAAGGCATGACAGGTTGGTGATGAAAACACATTGCATTGTTTGATTATTGTGCAACGTGCTATTGTCCAGCCACTCTGACCAGACGGTTTGAATCATCGATGAAATACGATTCAACAACATGATATGGAAAAAGGACAGTTTTACCCTTATGACGGTTCGAAAATGCGTTATGACGGCGTGAGCATTCCGGAATCAGCTATCTGGAGCCACCATCCTGATAAAACGCATTGGCCGCTTGTGCTGATTGCGCAAAACAGCGAGCGCTTGTCAGCGCTTTCTGCTCGTTAACGCATACATCCGGCTTTCAGCGGCGAGGGCGAGCAAATTCGGGTCGTGCTCGCGGCTGTGCGGGAAGACCAGCGAGATGGTCTGGCGCATCTGATAGGCTTCTGCCAGTGGCAGTAATCTCACCGTATTTTCATACACGCCTTTCATTCTGCCTGGAATGAGGGTGTAGCCAACCCCCGCCTGCACCAGACTCAGCATCGAGAAAATATCATTCACCCGCGTGACGATGTCCGGCTCGAAACCGGCGACCTGGAAGGCTTCCTGAAAGCCGTGATAGGTGGCGAACCCTTCGGCCAGCGACACGAATTTCTTCTGTCTGAAATCGCGTAAGTCTGCTGTGCCTTCTGAAGCCAGCTCAGCGCTGGCCGGGGCAGCGAGGAAAATATCGTCCTGAAACAGGGGCAACTGATCGTAACGCTGGGCATCAACGTTGGAATCACTGGTCGAAATCAGAATGGCATCCAGCTGACCGTCTTCCAGCTTGTGCAGTAAATCATTGTTGGACCCCATCACCAGCTCCAGTTCAAGCTCCGGACGGCGCAGTTTCAGCCCCATGATCAGACGCGGAATGGTTTCCAGTGTCAGTGAATATAACGTGCCGACTTTCAGCCGCTTATCGCCATAACCGGCGGCACGCCGGGTCGCCAGAATCCCGTGCTCCATTTGCTCAATGACCTGCGTCGCGTGCTCCAGCAGCGCTTCAGCGGCAGGCAGCGGCAGCAAATTGCGGCCACGATGGATAAACAGCGGGCAGCGCAAGCCTTCTTCCAGTGAATGCAGGGCGCGATGCACACTGACGCTGCTCAGACCGAGTTGTTCGGCAGCGCGGGTGATGTTTTGCTTTTCCATATAGGCGAGAAAAATTTCGAGTTTACGGAAGGTGATTTCACTGTCGATCATGCAGGCTCCTGCGGCGCGTTGTAGGCCGTTGCGGTCTGAAATGATAGCTGAATAGCCGCCGGGCGACTATTCAGGAAGGGCGGAAAGGCCGGTATCAGGGAATGAGGGTGTAAGAAATTGTCAGGCACTTCTTGCCGTCGGCGCAGCTTTTACAACTGCCGCTCAGGCAGTTGTCATCGGCTTCGATGACTTTTGCTTTGTGCATGGCGACCAGCCGTTCAAGCATCGCCTGCACCAGCGGCTGCGGGGCATTAAGCTGATGGCTGAGCTGGCGGGCATCTGCCCGTCCGGCCAGTGCGAGAGTGTCGCGAACCTGAATCAGACTGGTCATTTTATCTCCTAGTGACAGTCGCTGCCGGTAGCGGGTTTACAGCAGGCCGCCACATTGCGCGGATGCAGATGGATGCTGACCCGGCTGCGGGCTTTGCGCAGGGCGGTTAAAACGATGGCATTGAAAATCAGCACGCTCAGGATCATACCGGCGCTGTGTGCCGGATGACGGCTGAACGTCGCCGCCTGATAGAAAAGCGTGGCCAGCGAATACGCCACATTCAGTCCCCAGAAGATGGAGAACGTCATCCAGCTGCGGCTGGTTTCACGGGCAATCGCCCCCATCACCGAGACGCAAGGCACGTAAAGCAATACGAAGATCAGGTAGCTGTAAGCCGAAATCGCCGAGCCAAATTTGGTGCTCATTACGCCCATCGAGCTGACGCCCATTTCGCCGTCACCTTTGCTGGCTTCGATCGGGTTTGACAGCACGCTGATGCTGAAGGTGTCTTTCAGGCCCTGCCAGGTTGCTTTCACCGCACCGCCCAGTTCATCGAACAGATTGAAACTGGCCGCATCGAAACCTTCATGGGTGATGTGTTCGGCGGTGTAGAGCGTATTCAGCGTACCGACCACCACTTCTTTTGCCATGGCACCGGTCACCAGCCCCACGGTTGCCTGCCAGTTGTCAGGATGGACACCCATCGGTGAGAGCACCGGTGTCAGGACTTTACTGACTGACGCCAGCGCCGAGTCATTGATGTTATCCACCGCCTTGCCGCTGAACGAGAAGCTGTTCAGTGCACCGATGAAAACACTGGCGATGACAATCACTTTACCGGCCCGCAACACGAAACCTTTCAGACGCTGCCACGTTTGCAGCAGCAGGCTTTTCAGATGCGGAACGTGATACACCGGCAGTTCCATCACAAACGGTGAGGCTTCGCCGCGCATGATGGTGTATTTCAGCAGCAGGCCGGTCAGGATGGCGACCACGATGCCTAACAGATAGAGCGAGAACACTACGGATGCGCCGTCCTGTCCGAAAAAGGCCGCGGAGAACACCGCAAAAATCGCCAGACGTGCACCGCATGACATAAACGGCGCCATCATCACGGTGATCAGACGTTCACGCGGTGCATCCAGCGTGCGGGCGCCCATAATAGACGGCACGTTACAGCCGAAGCCAACAATGAGCGGTACGAAGGATTTGCCCGGCAGACCCAGTGACTGCATCAGTCTGTCCATGACGAACGCGGCACGCGCCATATAACCGGAGTCTTCAAGGAATGACAGAAACAGATACATCATGCCAATTTGAGGCACCAGCGGCAGCACGGTGTTGATACCGCCGCCTATCCCCTGCGCCAGAAAAATGGTCAGCCACTGCGGGAAATGTAGGGTAAAGCCTATCCACTGCATACCCTGAATGAAAATCGCAGCTGAGCCGATATCGAAAATAGGTTGCAGCGCGCCGCCGATGTTGATGGCCAGTACGAACATCAGATACATCACCAGCAGAAAAACCGGCACGCCCAGAAAGCGGTTGAGGATCACCCGATCGAGCACCTGCGTCAGTTTATTCGGTGCCGTGAGATGAGAATTGCTGACCTCCGCGCAGAGTGTCGCGATACTCTGATAACGCGCATCGGCAATCAGCAGCGCCGGGTCTTCCAGTTTTTGCTCAGCCAGCCGGGCTTTCACCTGCGGCAATAAAGCGTGCGCGTTGCCTGCGTGTGTCTGGCTATAAATATCCCCTTCAAGCATTTGCAGCGCCAGCCAGCGGCGTTGTTGTAGCGACATGTCTTGCGGCATGCCGGCGGCCAGCACATCGACTTCCTGTTGCAGCAGCGGATGATATTGCACACGCTCCAGCGCAGCCACCTGAGGCAATGCGTCGATGGCAACTTTCAGTTCCTGAATGCCACTGGCCCGGGTAGAGATCAGCGCCACCACCGGGCAACCCAGACGGGCAGACAGCGCAGGGATATCAATATTGATGTTCTGGATTTTGGCGATATCAAGCATGTTCAGCGCCACGATGCACGGTACGCCCAGCTCCAGCAGTTGCAGCGTCAGGTACAAGTTACGCTCGAGGTTTGAGGCATCCACGACGTTGATCATCAGATCCGCGTCGCCGCTAAGAATGTAATGGCAGGCAATTTGTTCATCGAGCGAGGTTTGCTCGGAAATGGTGGTCAGGGAGTAGGTACCGGGTAAATCCACCAGCGTAATCTGATGTTCTGCGGTGGCGAACTGACCTTCTTTGCGCTCGACAGTGACGCCTGCCCAGTTACCGACACGCTGACGGGAACCGGTTAACTGATTGAAAAGGGTGGTTTTACCTGAGTTCGGATTACCAATCAGGCCGATAGTTAATGGTTTCATACGTTAAAGTCTGCGTGTGAGAAAAGGTGAATATGCAAGCGCAAGGCCCGCCGCGAAAAATGTACTGTCACCGGCCTGACGGGGGATCAGGCCATCATCTCGAGCTGCAGCAGATCGAGATCTTTTCTGCGGACCACCAGGCTGGTACGGCGGGTTTCAATTTGTACCGGATCGCCCATCGGCGCCACGCGGATTATGTTGAAAAATGAACCCGGCAACATCCCGAGTGACAGCAGTTTCTGCCGGTAAGCCGGGCTGATTTCGTGTGAAAAGCCGGTAATTTTATAAGCACGTTTTGACTGAAGTTGCATAATTCCTCGCGAGGCGATCAGGCATTAATGGATGACGGCGTTTTAGTGATTTTGCGCCGTGCGTCCTTGCCCGGTGGTTCCACTGACTGGCGATTTATGTTGCTAAAAATATTGCTCTGAAATTGTCCCTGATGCGAAATGGCCAGCCTGAAACTGGCGGTGCACTGAATACACAAAGAAGTACAAATGAGAATAATTATCATAATTAGTACGCGTATGGAGACAAAAGAAAAGAGGTGGGCCTCTTCGCGGGTATCTCCACCGCGTCGCTATCCTATGCCTGCGGGATGTGCGTTTTATTGATTTACCTCAGTGATTGATTCATTAGGAGAGAGTTTAAAAAGTGTCGAAAAAAGAGGCGTAAAAAAAGCCGCTGATTATCAGCGGCTTTCACAGGGAGAGGAGCAAAAGGAAAATTACCGTTTTTTACTCAGTGCAGCTGCCAGCGCATCGGCCATCGCGTTGTTACCGGCAGGAGCCGCATTGCGCCCCGCCGGTTTGCCCGGTGAATGACGCTTCTGATTATCGCGGGAATCTGTCGCCGGTGCGGAAGGACGCCGTGCCGGTGCTTCGCCGGGCTGTTCGTCCAGTCGCATAGTCAGCGCGATACGTTTACGTTGCAGATCGACTTCCATCACTTTGACTTTCACGATGTCACCCGCCTTCACCACTGTGTGAGGATCTTCGACGAATTTGTTCGCAAGCGATGAGATGTGAACCAGACCGTCCTGATGGACGCCAATATCGACGAACGCACCAAAGTTGGTAACGTTAGTGACAGAACCTTCGAGGATCATACCCGGCATAAGATCGTTCATGGTTTCGACGCCATCGGCAAAGGTGGCGGTTTTGAACTCAGGACGCGGATCGTGCCCCGGTTTTTCCAGCTCTTTGATAATGTCGGTGACCGTTGGCACACCGAACTGCTCATCGGTGAATTCGCTGGCTTTCAGGCCGCGTAACACATTGGAATCACCCATCAGATCTTTCAGCGCCAGCTGTGTCGCTGCCAGAATGCGTTCCACGACCGGATAGGTTTCCGGGTGAACTGTCGAGGCGTCGAGCGGATTATCGCCGTGGTTGATGCGCAGGAAGCCCGCGCATTGTTCAAAGGCCTTTGGCCCCAGACGGCTGACTTTCAGCAACTGCCCGCGGTTACGGAACTGACCGTTTTCATCGCGCCAGCTGACAATATTCTGCGCCATCATGCGGGTCAGGCCCGCCACGCGGGTCAGCAGAGGAACGGAAGCGGTGTTGAGATCGACACCCACGGCGTTCACACAGTCCTCCACGACGGTATCGAGTTTTTTCGCCAGCTGGCTCTGGCTGACGTCGTGCTGATACTGACCGACACCGATGGATTTCGGGTCGATTTTTACCAGCTCCGCCAGCGGATCCTGCAAGCGACGTGCGATAGAGACGGCTCCGCGAATAGAAACGTCCAGATCCGGGAATTCCAGTGCCGCCAGTTCGGAAGCGGAATACACCGATGCACCGGCTTCGCTGACAATCACTTTCTGCGCTTTTACCGCCGGGAACTGTTTTTGCAGCTCGAGGAAGAAACGTTCCGTTTCCCGCGACGCGGTGCCGTTGCCGATCGCCACCAGTTCGACGTTGTGTTTGATGCACAACGCGGCAACCTGTTGCGCGGCTTTTGCCGCCTGACCGGTATGGGGATAAACGGTATCGATATCCACCAGTTTACCGGTGTTATCCACAACGGCGACTTTCACACCGGTACGTAAACCCGGATCAAGCCCCATGGTGGCGCGCATACCGGCCGGCGCGGCCATCAGCAAATCGTGCATATTACGGGCAAAAACGTTAATTGCTTCATCTTCTGCGCGTTCACGTACGGTGCCCATCAGTTCAGTTTCGAGATGCAGCAGGACTTTGATACGCCATGTCCAGTTGACCACGGCGCGACGCCAGACGTCAGCAGGCGCATTGTTCAGGCGCAAACCCAGATGGTCGATGATCAGTTGTTCGGCATAGCTTTCTTTTGGCGGTTCGTCATGCTGTGGATCGGCATTCAGCGCCAGCTGTAAAATACCTTCGTTGCGGCCACGGAACATCGCCAGCGCACGGTGCGAAGGTACCTGGGAAATCGGTTCGTGATGATCGAAGTAGTCGCGAAATTTCGCGCCTTCCTGCTCTTTGCCTTCCACCATCCGGGAGGTCAGATGGGCATTTTTCCACAAATAATCACGGACTTTTGCCAGCAGCGAGGCATCTTCTGCAAAGCGTTCCATTAAAATATAACGTGCGCCGTCAAGTGCGGCTTTGGCGTCCGCTACGCCTTTGTCTGCATCGACAAATTTTGCGGCAGCAGCGTCCGGCTCATTTTGCGGCGCGTTCCATAACAGTTCGGCCAGCGGTTCCAGTCCGGCTTCAATGGCGATTTGTCCGCGCGTGCGACGCTTTGGTTTAAACGGCAGGTAAAGGTCTTCCAGCTCGGTTTTGCTCAGCGTGGTATTGATGGCTTTCGCCAGATCGTCGCTGAGTTTTCCCTGCTCCTCAATGGATTTGAGAATGGTCTGGCGACGGTCTTCCAGCTCCCGCAGATAACCCAGACGGGTGTCCAACTGACGCAGTTGGGTATCATCCAACCCACCGGTGACTTCCTTACGATACCGTGCAATAAACGGCACGGTATTACCTTCATCCAGCAGACGCACCACGGAAGCAACCTGCTCCGGGCGAACCTGCAATTCACTTGCGATAATGCGGCTCAGTTGATCATTCATAGGTCTGGTATCAGTTTTTTCGTTTAAAAAAGCAGGGCACAGTTATACGGTTTGAAGACATAAAATGCCAGTCATCAGGCCATCCACCTGCGTGTTTTGGGAGTTAGCTGATCATTTCACGTATTCAATTTCATTGACGTACCAGGTTGCGTCGCCGACCGGCGTGGTCACCACCAGACTGTCGCCCACTTCTTTTTTCAGCAGGGCGCGCGCCATCGGCGAATCGATAGAAATGTAGTCTTTGCGGCCAAAAATTTCGTCATAGCCGACAATACGGAAGCGCTTGATGTCGCCGTCGTCGTTTTCCACCTCCACCCACGCGCCAAAGAACACTTTTCCGTCCTGCTGTGGTGAGTAATCGACGATGCGCAGTTGCTCCAGACATTTCGTCAGATAACGCACGCGGCGGTCGATTTCGCGCAGCCGCTTTTTATTGTACTGATAGTCAGCATTTTCGCTGCGATCGCCCAGACTCGCGGCCCAGGTGACTTTTTTGGTCACCTCCGGTCGCTCTTCGCGCCACAGGAAGTCCAGTTCAGTTTTGAGCTTGTCGTAGCCTTCACGGGTAATCAGTTTGGTTTTCATGTCACCTGTCGCTTTCCTCAACATTCTCCGGCTATTGTTTCATACAATGGCGCCGCTGGCAGCGCAGAAATCAGCCGGAAATTCTGCGTTACTGCTACGCTATATCTGATGGCTTTGCGGGCAAATAATCTTTATCCTGCGGCGCAATGCGTTGAATTTAATAACAGTCCTGATTCACATAAAAATATCACTTCTGGCGATAGTTCACAGGGATTAGAGGTACAGCAGCAAATGGATTTATTAAAATTCTTACTTCGTCTGCCTTTTATATTGATAAAAGGTTTTTTCCGCGTGCTGGCTTTTATATTGAGCCTGCTGGGGCGCGTCTTCAAACCGGTGGTCGGCAATATCGACTGGCGTGCGCCTGCCTGGTGGGCAGTCACTGCCGGCTGGCTTAAGCGCAGTGTTACGCGCATGGAAAATGGCGTAGATCACTACCCGAAAACCATCAGCCTGGCGATTCTTGTTTTGCTGTGCGCCGCAGGGGCGGGCGTTTACGGCTGGCACTGGTGGCTCAGCCGCCCGCAGCCGATCGACCCGGCCCCGAGGGTGTATCAGGACACCAGCGTGCGTGTCAGCGGACCTGAAGTTGTGAATTACGCCGCGCAAAAACCTGCATCACAGCAGGTGATTTTCAATTTCCGCCATTCTGCCGCGCCCGTAACTGATGTTGGCAAAGTGGTTGAAAAAGGGATTTCCCTGAAACCTGCCGCCGAAGGTGAATGGAAATGGGTGAGCGGCTATACGCTGGTTTTCATCCCTAAAAATCCGCTGCCGATGGGCAGAAAATATGACGTGAATTTTACGCCTGATGTCCTGCTTGCGCCGCAAATCAAGCTGGCGAAAACCCGTTATGAATTCACCGCCCCTGCGTTCGATTATCAGCTGGGGCAGGCTGAGTACTATCAGGATCCCCAGGACCCGCAAAAACGCAGCGCGATTTTTAACGTTAAATTCAATGCACCGGTGGATGTTGCCAGTTTCGAAAAACAGATTTCGCTTGGCCTGACCGAAGGTAAAGCGAAAACTGAGTCGAAACTCAATTACTCTGTGGTCTATGACCAGAAAAAACTCAACGCCTGGATACATTCCGAGCCGCTGAAACCGCTCGATCACGGCGGTTCGGTGCGTGTCACCCTTGGCGAAGGCATTACATCGACCGTGCCGTCGAATGCGACTGCGCAGACTAAAAATGCCGTGGTGTCTGTGCCGACGCTTTACAGCCTGGCGGTGAATGAAGCCAGTGCG
Source organism: Rahnella perminowiae (assembly GCF_019049755.1). GTDB lineage: Bacteria > Pseudomonadota > Gammaproteobacteria > Enterobacterales > Enterobacteriaceae > Rahnella > Rahnella perminowiae. Next base: position 11,687 of record NZ_JAFMOS010000644.1, on the reverse strand, counting down.
CAGGTGGTGGATGCCGATGGGGCGAAAGGTCAGCGGGCGCTGATCGTCGGTTTCAGCGACGCGGTGAAAGATAAAGATATCCGCCAGGCAGTCAAAGTCTGGCTATTGCCACAGCACAATCCAAATGATCAGGACGAGGCCAAAGGCCCGGATGATTATGCCAGCTGGGCCGTTGACAGCGTCGAAAACAATGTACTCGCGCAGTCCACGCCGCTGAATATCCAGCTTAATGATGCGGAAAGCGATTATCAGCCGCAGTTCAGCTTCCGCTTCGATGCGCCTGCCCGCCGCGCCATGCTGGTGGAAATTGACAATATTCTGACCTCTTCCGGTGGCTACAAAATGCCGGAAAAAGTGTACCGCATCGTCGCGGTTCCGGATTATCCGAAATCCCTGCAATTTATGTCGCAGGGCTCGCTGTTATCGGTCAGCGGTGACAAACAAATCAGCGTGGCGGCACGCAACGTGCCGGGCCTGCGTCTGGACATAAAACGGGTGATCCCAAGCCAGCTGCAACACATTGTGTCATTCAAAAGCCGTGAGTATTCATCGGCGGAATTTAACCGCCTGAATGACGAATATTTTACCGAGCACTTCACCTATCAGACGGCGGTCAATAACGACAAACCGGGCGACGTGAATTATCAGGGCGTCGATCTTTCGCGTTACCTCTCCACTGATCCGGCGTCACATCGTGGCGTATTCCTGCTGACGCTGTCGGAATGGGATCCGAAGAAGAAAGAAAATAAACCGGAAACCGATGACGACGGCAATGTCTATCAGGACGATGGGCAGGGCGAAGAAGAAGCACCGGTCGGCGACTCACGTTTTGTTGTCGTCACCGATTTGGGGATTATTGCCAAGCGTTCACAGGATAAAACACGTGATGTGTTTGTGCAGTCGATCCACAGCGGTGCGCCGGTGGCGAACGCGAAAGTTTCCGTGATTGCCAAAAACGGCATTACCCTGCTGACGCAAACCACCGGTGCTGACGGTCATGTGCGCTTCCCTGCGCTGGATGTTTATACCCTTGAACGCCAGCCGGTGATGTTCCTGGTGGAAAAGGAGGGCGATGTCTCCTTCCTGCCGGCGGACCGGAATAACGATCGCGGTCTCGACTTCTCCCGTTTTGATGTCGATGGCGAAATCACGCCGAACGACCCGCGCACGCTGAGCAGCTATCTGTTCTCTGATCGCGGCGTTTATCGTCCGGGGGACACCTTCAATATCGGACTGATTACCCGCGCCGCCGACTGGAGCAACGGTCTGGCGGGTGTGCCGGTGCGGGCTGAAATTCACGATCCGCGCGACAAGCTGATGAGCACTATTCCGCTGACGCTCGGTGCCAGCGGTTTCAATGAGCTGAGTTATACCACTGACGATAATTCACCAACCGGTGAATGGAACATCTATTTGTATCTGATTGGCAAAGACAATGCCTCTTCCACTTTGCTGGGCCATACCTCGGTCAACGTCAAAGAGTTCGAGCCGGATCAACTGAAGGTGAAACTGCAACTGACGCCGGACCGCAGGCAGGGCTGGGTGAAACCGTCAGAATTGCAGGCCAGTATCGACGTACAGAACCTGTTCGGTACGCCCGCGCAGGACAGGCGTGTGACCTCCAGACTGACGCTGCGCCCGATGTATCCAAGCTTCGATCAATTCCCGGATTACGCTTTTTACGAGAACCGTCAGAACAGCGACGGTTTTGAAACCGAGCTGGAAGACCGCAAGACCGACGAAAATGGCGCGGCGAATATCCCGCTGGATCTGAAATCTTATGCTGACGCGACGTACCAGCTGCAACTGCTGTCCGAGGCGTTTGTGGCCGGTGGTGGCCGTTCCGTGGCTGCGACGGCGCGGGTGCTGGTATCGCCATATGACTCTCTGATCGGCGTAAAAGCCGACGGTGATTTAGGCTATATAAACCGCGATGCCGCACGATATCTGAACGTTATTGCGATCGACCCGTCGCTAAAACAGATTGCGCTGCCGGACCTGAAAGTTGCGCTGATTGAACAGAAATACATTTCAGTGCTGACCAAACAGGATTCCGGCGTTTACAAATATCAGTCGAAAATGAAGGAAGTGCCGTTGTCGGAACAACCGCTTTCGCTGACGGCGCAGGGCAACAACCTGACGCTGGCGACGGATAAACCGGGCGATTTCGTGCTGGTCATTGAAGATGCGAAAGGCAATGTGCTGAACCGCATTGGCTATACCGTGGCCGGTAACGCCAATCTCAGCCGTTCGCTGGACAGAAATGCTGAACTGAAGCTGAAACTCAATCAGGCGGAATATCAGCCAGGTGAGGAAATCGAGGTATCCGTTAACGCGCCGTACACCGGCAGCGGGCTGATCACTATTGAGAAAGATAAAGTGTACAGCTGGCAGTGGTTCCATACCGACACCACCAGTTCGGTGCAGAAAATTCGCGTACCGGCGGGAATGGAAGGCAACGGTTACATTAACGTGCAGTTCGTGCGTGATGTGAATTCCAATGAAATCTTCATGAGTCCGCTGAGCTACGGGGTGATGCCGTTCAAAATCAGCACCAAAGCACGGCAGAACAGTCTTGAAGTCAACGCGCCTGAAGTGATTAAACCCGGCGAAAATCTGGTCATGACGGTGAAAACCGAGGGGCCGCAACAGGTGGCGCTGTTTGCTGTGGATGAAGGTATCTTGCAGGTGGCGCGTTATCGCCTGAAAGATCCCCTGGAGTATTTCTTCCGTAAACGCGAACTGGGTGTGGAAAGCGCGCAGATTCTGGATCTTATCCTGCCGGAATTCAGCAAGCTGATGCAGCTGGCCGCCGCGCCGGGCGGCGATGCCGGTGAAGGGCTGGATCTGAACGTCAATCCGTTCAAACGTAAGCGCGATAAGCCTGTTGCGTACTGGTCGGGTATTACCGACGTGAACGGTGAGAAGCAGTTTAATTATCCGGTGCCGGATTACTTTAACGGTAAAATCCGCGTGATGGCGATTTCCGTCACGCCGGACAAAATAGGGAAAGCGCAGACCTCGGCGACCGTGCGCGACAACTTCATCATGACGCCAAACGTGCCGTCGATGGTGGCACCGGGCGATGAGTTTGATGTCAGCGTGGGGGTCAGCAATAACCTCGAAGGGCTGAACGGCAAAAGCATCCCGGTTGCGATTCACCTGACCGTACCGCCGCAGCTTGAAGTGGTGGGTAACGCCGATCAAAACGTGTCACTGGCAGAAAAACGCGAAGGCGTGGTTAACTTCCGCCTGCGCGCCAAAGCGTTGCCGGGCGATGCACCGCTGGTGTTTGTCGCGAAGTATGCAGATAAAACCAGCCGCCGGACGATCAGTACGTCGGTGCGCCCGGCGATGCCGTTCCGCACGCAGTCGGTGATGGGGCGTATGAGCGGCAGCAGTCAGAACGTCGATAACCTGCGCCAGATGTTTGATGCTTATGCGGTGCGCACGGCAGCGGTATCCAACTCGCCGTTAGTGCTGACCCGCGGCTTATCCCAATATCTGGCGGATTATCCGTATTACTGTTCTGAGCAGATTGTCAGCCGCTCCGTGCCGTTGATCCTCGAAACAATGCATCCGGAAATGCGCGGCAATCTCAGTCCGGCGGACAGCAGCAAGCAACTGAAAGACATGATGGCGGTGCTGCGTTCACGTCAGAACGACAGCGGCGCAATTGGCCTGTGGCGTTCATCGCCGCAAACCGATCCGTTTGTCACACCGTACGTGGTGCAATATTTGCTGGAAGCCAAAGCGGCGGGCATCGCGTTGCCTGCCGGTATGCTGGAAGAGGCCAATTCGGCGCTGCGCGAACTGGCAGCCAATCAGAACGATGATTTGTATACCCTGCGTCTGCGGGCATGGGCGGTATATCTGCTAACCCGTCAGGGTGAAATCACCACCAGTTTACTGGCCTCGGTGCAGGACACATTACAGCAGCGTTATCCACAGATCTGGGAAACCGATCTGAGCGCGATGTATCTGGCGTCGTCATACCGTTTGCTGAAAATGGATGATGAGGCGAATACGTTGTTACAGCCAACCTGGAAGCAACTGAGCAAGGCGTATGACACAGCCTGGTGGACGCAAAGTTATTTTGATCCGCTGGTGCAGGACGCGACGCGGCTGTATCTGATCACCCGTCACTTCCCGGAAAAAGTGTCGGCCATTCCGCCGCAGGTACTGGAAAATATGGTTAAAGCGCTGAAAGAAGAGCGCTATACGACGTATTCCTCGGCGATGAGCATTCTGGCGCTGGAGAGTTATTCCACACAGGTGGCAGCGCAGGCGACAGTGCCGGATGCGCTGAAAATCACGCAGATCAGCAAAACGAAAAACGTCGAACCGCGACTGATTTCTCAGGTTCAGGGGCTGTTTGCGAAAGCGAATTTCACTGCTGACGCGCAGGCTATCCGGGTAGAAAACAGCAACAATGCGCCCGCCTGGTATGTGGTGACGCAGGCGGGCTACGATCTGGCCGCGCCGGAGAAAGCCATTTCCCGTGGTCTGGAAATCACCCGCGATTACACCGATGAGCAGGGTAAGCCGGTGACGCAGATTACGCTGGGGCAGAAGATCAATGTACATCTGAAAGTTCGCGCTAATTCGCAGGAAGGACAAAGTAATCTGGCGATTGTTGATTTGCTGCCGGGTGGTTTTGAAGTGGTGCAGCAAACACCACCGGAGCCGGAATCTGACAGTGATGAGGAAAACAGTGGCGCAGAGGCTTCTACGTCCTGGCAGTCACCACTGGCGGCATCGGGTTCGACATGGGCACCGGATTACAGCGATATTCGTGAAGATCGCGTGGTGATTTATGGCAGCGCCAGTACCGATGTGCAGGAGTTTGTGTATCAGATTAAAGCCACCAATACCGGCAGCTTCCTCATTCCGCCAGCCTACGGTGAGGCGATGTACAATCGTGATGTTCAGGCTTTGTCCGTCAGTGATAAAAAACTGGTGGTCGTGCCGGCGGATGGCACAGCAGTGGCTGAAAAATAACAAAACGCAGAGCCCCGTCGTTTACGGCGGGGCGTAACCTGTTCTGAGTAGCAAGATGATCACCTTTCCCGCATTTTCCAAAACAGCCAAACGTCAGTTGCAAAACATAGCAATGGCGGTTTTTTTACTGGTGCTGATTATGGTGGCGTGTCGCCTCTGGCCGCATCCGCCTCTTTCGCAAGGGCAACCTTTTTCCACCGTTTACTATGACCGGCAGGGCACGCTGATGCGTATCACGCTGGCGAACGATGATCGCTACCGGCTGTGGACGCCGCTGGAACAGGTGTCTCCGCTGGCGGTGAAAAGCTTGTTGCTGCACGAAGATCGCGGGTTCTATTATAACCCCGGTTTCAATCCGTTCAGCCTGATGCGGGGTTTCTGGCGCAGCTATATCGCTGGCGAAAAGATGCAGGGCGGCTCGACCATCACAATGCAACTCGCGCGAATGCGCTGGCATCTGAATACCCGCACGCCATCCGGTAAATTCATGCAGGTGTTGCGTGCTGTGCAACTGGAGCTGAGTTATTCCAAACATGACATTCTTGAAGCCTATCTGAACAACGCGCCGTACGGACGAAATATTGAAAGTATTGGCGCGGCCAGCCTGATCTATTTTAACAAAGCCCCGAAAGACCTGACGTTACCGGAAGCCATGACGCTGGCAGTTTTGCCGCAATCGCCGAGCAACCGTATCGACCCTAAAACCGGTGTTGTCGGTGCGGCGCTGACGCAGGCACGTAATCGGCTTTTCCTGCGCTGGCAGGCGCATTATGCGACAGACAGCAGCCAGCTTTCATTATTCCGATTGCCGTTGGCCATGCGCCAGCCCGAGCGGATGCCATACATTGCCCCGCATTTCATTGAACAGTTACGTCAGCAAAACCCGCAGGTTATCCGCACGGATACCCGAATTGATACTACCCTGGATGCGGGTTTGCAGCGGCTGACCGAGCGTCAGGTCAATGCATTTATCACCCGCAATACAAACCGTGGTATTCACAATGCCGCCGTTTTACTGGTCGACACCCGTGATATGGGTGTGCGTGCGCTGGTTGGGTCTGCGGATTATTACAATCGTGCGATTCAGGGGCAGGTAAATGGCACCAATGCCAAACGCTCGCCGGGATCGGCGCTCAAGCCCTTCATTTATGCGCTGGGCATGGAACAGGGTGTCCTGCACCCGATGACTATCCTGAAGGATGTGCCTTCCGCGTTTGGTGCCTACGCGCCGGAGAACTTTGATCGCCGCTTTCTCGGTCCGGTGACCGCAACTGATGCACTGAATTTCAGTCGCAATATTCCTGCCGTCTATGTCGCGTCACAGCTTCGCCAGCCAACGTTCTATCAGTTCCTGCGTCTGTCCGGCATCGCCAATATGTCCGGCGAAAATCACTACGGTTTGTCGCTGGTGCTGGGCGGCGGGGAGGTGACGATGCAGGAACTGGCAAAACTGTATGCCCTGCTGGCGAACCGGGGTGTGTTGCAACCACTGCGGATGCAAAAGTCCGATCCACGCCAGACGGTGCCAGTGCGTTTGCTGAGTGAGGAAGCCAGTTTTATGACACTCGACATGCTGCGCCAGCACCGCCGACCTGGCGATACGCTGGCACAGGCACCGTCTTCGCTGCCGGTTTATTGGAAGACCGGCACCTCCTGGGGCTTTCGTGATGCCTGGAGCGTGGGGGGTTTCGGGCCTTATGTGTTAGTCGTATGGGAAGGGAATTTTGACAGTAAAGGCAACAACGTGTTTGTCGGCGCAGAGGCGGCGGCGCCGTTATTTTTCAATATTATCGACAACATTAACGCCAGTTATTCTGATTTGCAGGAGCCTGAACGCCCGTTTCCGAAGCGGCTGAAGCGGGTTGATATTTGCCTCGCCAGTGGTGATTTACCAACCCCGTGGTGCCAGCAAAAAGGGAAAACCTGGTTTATTCCGGGCAAGTCGCCGATCAAAGTTGATACGGTTTACCGGCCGGTACGTCTCGATAAACTCACCGGTGAGGTGGCCTGCCCACCTTATGAGGAAGACGAAACCCGTACGGAAGTGTTTGAGTTCTGGCCATCGGATCTGGCGAATGTGTTTGCACAGGCAGGCCTGCCAAAACGCAAACCCCCGGCCAATCACTGCAAAGATGAGGGGGTGGATGTCAGCGGTAATCCTCCGCGCATCACATCACCACTGAAAAATACCACTTACACGCTGCGGCAGTCACTGCAAGGTCGTGACCGGATTGCCTTTAATGCGGTCACGGATGCGGACAGTAAAACGGTGTATTGGTTTGTCGATGACATCTACCTCGGCAGCTCTGCCAGCAAATCTGCTATCAACTGGCGGCCCATCAATAACGGCCAGTACCGTATCCGTGCGGTCGACGATCATGGAAGGGCGGACAGCCGGTTAGTGAATATAGAGATTGTGAACTGAAGAAGGATGCTCTGAAGAGAACAGGCAGCATCAAGGCTGCCTTTTTAGCACTTATTTAATATCAATTTTCAGGGTCGCGACCCCGCTGAATTCACCGGTTTCCAACTTACCGCCGACCAGATTGATGGGGTAGGCACTCAGGGTTATCTGCCCCTCACCGTTCTGATTCATAGGCAGTATGCCGTTTCTGAACGGGATAGATATTCCGCCACTATCTAAAACAGTGATGCCAATATCGGCCACATTATCCTTAGCACGGCGTCTGCCCACCAGATAGTACTGATCAACCACATCTTCTGCTTCGAGCGTCATGGTTAATTTGTTGCCGGAAGGAATGACCGGAAGACCATTTTGCGTACAGTCGTAAACGATATCGAATGTATTAGGTCGGAAATTCTCCGGTGGTTGTTTGAGCCGGGTAAATGTGGCCGCGCTAATGGTGCCAAAATCTACTGATATAATTTCACCTTTATTGATCTCGCAACTTTGAGGAACCGTAATGGTACCGCCGATATAAACAATGGCGACCGGAACAGTCGATTTTGTGCTGTATGAGGATGATGTTGCAGACGTTGCATAGATTTCAGCTACCGCAGTACGCGGGATTTCCAGCTGACCCACAAAGGGTTTTGTGACGTAGAACGACAGGCTGCCTTCCGAGCCAGTGGTCAAGGTGTCCTGTGTACTTTGCTGTGGGCAAATTCCCGTTCCGTCCTTATCCCAGTGTCGTGTGGCATCACTGATTTTACTCGCCGGAACAATCACTGGCTCTGACGTTTTAGGAATAGCGATACGTGTCATCACATCCAGATGATCATTAATTTTATAATAATTGTTTGTATGTCCGGCCGGTAAAGAGGATTTCAGGGCATAAAGGATCAGTATGGCATCGGTACTCACATCGGCATCTGAGCAATTACACATTATCTGGTAACCCTGATGACTTGCATTAAATGCACGTTCATAGGACTTACCCACGGTATTCTCTTCTGCTTTCATGTCTTCATTGAGCGAATTGTCATAAGACAGCGCGCTGCCCGTGCTGGGCTCGCAGGCTTCCGACCCTGCCAGGGCTGAAGAGGAATACGTACCTGACAATGCTAATACCAGCGCGAGGAGGGTGATCCTCTGCTTCCCTTTGTTTATCTTCATCTTCATCCTTAAATGCACTGAGCCGTGAGAGTCTGCACAGACTTCCCGGATGTTTTCACTTTGATATTCGCACGACATTGTTGGCTTGCTGCAAATCCCCATTTCACATGCAGCACGGTCATTTTTTCCGGGGTGAGCCCTGTCAGATACAAGATACCGCCATCATCAACAATATTTTCCAGCGTCTGATCTTCACTTACCGCAACGGCTCCAAAGGGGACGGGTTTATTACCGGGTTGAACCAGTTTGATTAATGCTCTTACGCCGATATGCGCATCGAAGTGAGCCGTGACCATGGCGCCTTTATTAGGAATCACTATTTCTGAATTATTTTTGACATCAACATCTTCCGGTAAAGTCGTGGTATCGATAGAAATACGATTTTCGCTATAAGGCGTCAGATAAGGGACGATCGCATAACCACGCCAGTCTGTTTTCAACCCCGGGATGTTTTGTATCCGCGCACCACTGGCCCCGTTTGCATCTATCAGGGCGAAAGAATTACTGAGAGGCTGAGATAAGGTAATACCGTGCGAATGGGCTACAAGGCCACCCGACATGCCATAGCTGGTTTGCCGGGTAACATCGTCATAGTTATAACCTGCATTGAGTGTACCGAAAGCCGCACGGTATGAAGAATAAAGACTGCTGCTGTTGCCGCCTCCGTGATCCGTGTGGCTTTGCTGCAAGTTGTAGCTTAGCCGATTGTCATCTAATGCTGTTCCGCTTAATCCGACCTGCTGACGGGTATCACCGCCTTTTTGCTGCGTCGCGTTATAGGATGCCCAGCTGTTTGGCAGCCAGCGACTTAACGGAATACGGACATTCAGCGCGAACTGCTGATCACTGTCTTCATCTTCCAGACGGCTGTAGATGTACGTCAGGTTATAATTGATTCCGTAGAGGCTGAAGTTAAGCCCCAGTGCGAGATTTTTCTCTGTGTCACTTCTCTGCCAGTAATCCTGCTGGTAAGCCGAAAGATACATGCTCGTGCCTTCCCATAATCCCTGGTTAACACTCACCTGAAATTTGCTGCGCTTATGACCGTCCAGAGAAGAGGATTCGTTGTCGTCCTGGTGTTCATTCGCTTCATCGAAGTCATAGAAACCTGCCGTTGAATAACGATACCCAGCCAATGTCACGTTGGTTTCCGTGGCTTCGATATTTTTGGAATACTGTATTCGATAAGATTGCCCGGTATGACGTTGATCGTTATCCAAAGTCGTTTGGGCATAAGTCATGTCTAAAGAGACTGAACCTAATGAATGAAGGCTAAAACCTGTGCCAGCAATTCCGGCCAAATAATCGGTTGAAAGCAGGGTGCCGGTGTATAAAGTGATATCGTTAGTCACCCCATAAATTGCGGTGGCCTGTGCGAACTCAGGTTCGCGGTCATTTTTATCTGCCGCACGGTACCTGGCCAGAGTCGCGCTGTATTTTAACCGCCCCGGACGCTGCATAACCGGTACGGCAGCAAAAGGTTGATTGAAACGTCGCTCAGTCCCGTCGGCTTCTTTAACTGTAACTTCTAAATCTCCGCTATAGGCCGTGGGATACAAATCTGTTATTTCAAAAGCACCTGGCGCGACATAACTTTGATAAATGATGTAGCCATTTTGTCTAATGGTAACTTCAGCATTGGAGTTAGCGATCCCCCTGATCGTGGGCGCAAATCCTTTCAGGCTGTTGGGCAGCATGTTGTCGTCTGAGGACAATTGAATACCGGTAAATTGCTGGCTGGGGAAAATATCTCCAGGTGTGGAGCTTTCTCCGATAATCATTTTAGATTTAAGAAATTTGATATCCCGCTCAACGTTTGTGGAGATGACATCCCATGAGTTCTCTCCCTCGTTACTGCTGTAAGTGGTGTAGTTACGAAAACGCCAGGGGCCTGCATTAAATCCATTCTGAAGATTCAAATATTGGCTGGAATCACCACCGCCATTCCTGTTCTCGCGCTTTGCGCCCGAAAAAGTGTAGTTGGAAAACAAGACCGGAACGCCGTCATCCCATCTGGCAGGATCAACAAAATCCTTCGCCCGGTTGTTCATCGCGGCCTGAGGAATACTGATATCGAGTTTCATCAGGTTGAAATCAAGTTTTGCATCCGCAGCAGGAATATAGACGGAGAGATGCTGCAAAGGGGCATTATGTTCATGCGCGACTAATACAGGAAAAGCATCAACATTCACGTTTAACGCACGCAGTAAATCCGGGGTGATTTGCGGAACAAGCGAACCATCGGCTGCCTGATCGTAACGTATCTGCTGCTGCAGGATTTTTTTCTGATTAACGTAAATCGTGGTGTCATAAGTCCCGGCTATTTGGGCTTTATCACTGAGGGTGAAGATCGACAAATCCACGGGTCCGGTTTCAGGACCGGAGTGCTCCATTAATCTCGGGTCAAAATAGACTTCACCAGATGTTTCTGCATGTGCCTGACAAGTCAGCGCAATGTGCACCAGCATACTCACAATGCACAGTTTAAAAAGAATACGCCGGCAAGAAGAGACGGCGTGTGCCTGCTGGCGTATTGCACGATGATTGTCATCAAACGATATCGTCATAGAATCTCTTATGGAAAACGTAATGTTGGTTGCCAAAAAATGGGGAATTACAGAGTGCGTTCTTCAAAAGCAGAACTGCCGCCAAAGTCATTGATGGCTCCCCAGCGGATGATATTTCCAGAAATATCGGGGGGCAGTTTCACCGTTATCTGAGCTCCGGGCGCAATCATGTCAGTATCTTTCAACGGCGTATTTCCCAGCTTAAGTGAACTAAAAACGACGTAATAAGGAGACGGGTTGGTAATTCGGAGCTCGTTATGGTCCCGGAAAAACGTCAGTGATTTGTAAGCTTCAGCGCTACGACCCGACAGATTTTGTGGTCGGTAAAAAAGTTTGATGCGGCTTTTAAACACCAACTTAAGTTCATTTGTATTATTTTTGGGAGAAGAGGGAATTGCCCGAACATTTATATAGAATATGGATTCTTTATCGGATGGTAATTCACTGCCCGTATACGAAATACGAAGAGTATTTTCTTGTTTTGCATTTAGTCTGAACAATGGCGGCGTGACAACAAAAGGCCCTCGACTTTTCCCATCCCC
>NZ_JAFMOS010000608.1 GCF_019049755.1 Rahnella perminowiae | reverse complement strand
CATCGCCTTTTTTCTTTCTGAAACTCTGTGTTTAATTGCAGTAATTAGTGAGGGATTTCAGAAAGGATAATGGAACAAAATGCCGGATTGCGGATACCACAAAACGCCCTTGCAACAGCAGGAAGGGCGAAGAGGGTATCCTCAGGTATCGCCGGAAAATCAGCGATGAGTGAGCCGCTTATTAACGGCTACGGAAGACAATGCGGCCTTTGCTCAGGTCGTACGGGGTCAGCTCTACAGTGACTTTGTCGCCCGTCAGGATGCGGATGTAGTTCTTACGCATTTTACCGGAGATGTGAGCGGTAACTACGTGTCCGTTTTCTAATTCTACGCGGAACATAGTGTTTGGCAGCGTATCAAGTACGGTGCCTTGCATTTCAATGTTGTCTTCTTTGGCCATCGAATCCTCTAGGTCTAACTACCATAGTTTTTAACCGGCAAGATAATGCCGAAAAACCCACATTATGTAAAGAAGTATGGTCCATGACCGCACCTATTCCCTATCCTTCGGGAACACCGGCAGGTCTTCATCATGTGGGGATAAGTCTTGTGGCAACCAGCAATCCGGCGCTAACGCATGTTGTGAAAGTTCGGATAACTGCTGCAAAAATTGGCGGCGGGGGATCTCTCTCGCACCCAGCGACGCAGTGTGAGGGTTGAGCACCTGACAGTCAATCAGTTCTCCACCATTGCGGGAAAAATGTTGGCAAAAAAGCATAAGCGCGCATTTGGAGGCATTTTCCCGGCGGCTGAACATCGACTCGCCGCAAAATAATTTGCCAACAGAAACGCCATATAAACCGCCAACCAGCTCATCACCTTCCCAGACTTCTACCGAGTGCGCGCGCCCGGCTTCATGCAATTCCTGATACCCGCGCTGTACCAGCGGCCCGATCCAGGTGCCATCTTCACGCTGCATGGCGCAGGCATGAATCACCCGCTCAAACTGCTGATTGAGGGTGAAACGGAACGGCATCTTGCGCATAAAACGTTTCAGACTGCGGCTGGCATGGCGTTCTCCGGGAACCAAAATCGCGCGCGGGTCAGGCGACCACCAGAGGATCATCTCTCCGGGCTCGAACCAGGGAAAAATGCCATGCTGATAAGCGGAAAGCAGACGGGGGGCGGTGAGATCGCCTCCGATAGCCAGCAGGCCATTCGGCTCCTGCAATGCAGTTTCAGGCGCCGGGAAATTCACTGAATTGGCCTCAAGCTTAACTAACCGCATAGATCTCCTTATCCGGCGGACAGGTCCGCCGTAAACCATAAACAACCACCTCAGGCGCGGGCGAGGAATCTGGCATAACGACTTTGTGCCGCGGCTAACGTCTGGTGATCACCTTGTTCAACAATCTGCCCCTCTTCCATTACGCATATCCTGTCGAGGGCTTCCAGACCGTGCAAACGGTGCGTCACTAAGAGTAGCGTCTTATTCTGACAATGTTTATGCAGCAGAGCCAAAATATGCTGTTCTGTTTCTGCATCCAGCCCTTCCGTCGGTTCATCCAGCAACCAGAGGGGTGCATTATGCAATAACGCACGGGCCAGTCCGATCCGGCGCTGTTCGCCGCCGGAAAGCTGACGTCCGCCTTCACCGAGCCAGGCGTTCAGACCTTCGTTTTCTAAAAGTTTATGTAAATCAACCTGTCTCAACGCGTCCGCAATTTGTTCATCGGTGCTTTGCGGTGCCGCCAGGCGCAGGTTTTCACGCAGCGTGTTATTAAAGACATGCGCACGCTGGCTGACCACCGTGATCATTGTGCGCAGCGTGGCTTCGTCGTAGCCCTCAATGGCATGGCCGTTGATTTCCAGTGACCCGCTGCTGATATCCCAGCCACGGGTCAGCAATTGCAGCAGGGTGGATTTACCACAACCGGTCTGGCCGAGCAGGGCGATATGCTCACCGGCGCGGATATCCAGCGTAATATTTTTGAGAACCGGCAAAGGCTGACCAGGATAAGTGAAATTCACCTTTTTCAGCGACAGGCTGATCTGTTCACCAGCCAGCGGGCCTTGTGACGGGAAGGTCACATCGGCAGGCTGATCGATGATCTGGCTGACACGCTGAGCTGAGGCGATAACCTGACCGAGATGCTGGAATGCGGCGGCTACAGGTCCCAGCGCTTCGAATGCCGCCAGCGGGGTGAAGACAAACAGTGCAATCAGCGCGCCCGGTTGCGGAAATTCACTGATGCCTCCTGCCGCCAGCCACAGCATCAGTGTGACAGTCAGACCGGCCGCCGCAATCACCATAGCCTGCGATAAACCGGTAAGTTTTGCCTGCTGTTGCTGGCGCAACATCCATCGCTGTTCGATATCATTGAGTTGCTGGCGGAAACGTGGCTGAGCGCCGAAAACCACCAGTTCAGACTGCCCCTGTAACCACGAAGCCAGTTGCATCCGGTAGTCACTGCGCAGCGCCGTCAGTTCGCGGCCTGCGGGTTTTCCTGCACGATAGAAAATCACCGGCAGGATCAGCATCAGCACCAGCATAATCCCACCCAGCGTCAGCGCCAGCTTCAGGTCAAGGAAACTCAGGCCCGCTGTCACAAGGATGATGATAACCAGTGCACTTACCAGCGGAGATATTACCCGAAGGTATAAGTGATCGAGCGTATCGACATCAGCGACCAGACGGTTGAGCAGATCTGCCTGACGGAAATGCGCAATGCCGCCCGGCGACAACGGCATGATTTTTGTGAAAGTGAACACCCGCAAATGCGCCAGCACGCGGAAGGTCGCGTCGTGACTGACCAGACGTTCGGCGTAGCGACCTGCGGTACGAAATATGGCGGCACCCCGTACACCGGCGGCGGGAAGCATGTAGTTGAAGCTGTATAAACCGGCGATACCGGCCACCGCAGAGGCCGCCAGGAACCAGCCGGAAAGCGTCAGCAGGCCGATGCTCGCCAGTAAGGTGACGATAGCCAGAATGACGCCCAGTGACAAACGGAACCCGTGGCGGCGGTACAGGGCGAGATAAGGCAGAAGGGTTTTCATGATTACAGCTCCTTATTCCGCCGGGAAAGCAGACGGGCGAATAAACCGTTCTGAGCCACCAGTTGCGCGAAGGTGCCGCGCTCAGCGATCAGGCCTTTATCCATCACCCAGATTTCATCGTAGTCACGCGTATCTTCCAGTTGATGTGTGACCAGCAGGGAGGTTTGTGCTTTTGACGCGTCGTTCAGCGCATTCATCACACGCTTTTCGCTGTGCGCGTCAAGACTGGCCGTGGGTTCATCGAGCAGCAGCAAACGGCACGGACAGAGCAGGGCGCGGGCAACGGCGACACGCTGAGCCTGGCCGATGGATAACCGCGCCGCGCTGTCGCCCAGTTCGGTTTCCAGCCCCTGTGGTAAGAGCGGCAGGAATTCGTTCACATAGGCACGGTCGATGGCGGACTGAAGCTGCTCGTGGCTGACATCCGGCTGACTGAGGAGGATATTGGCGCGCAGGGTAAGTTCCGGCAGGTGCGGATTCTGGCCGACCCAGCTTAGCTGTTTACGCCATTCTTCTTTACGTAATGATTGCAATTCAATGCCGCTGACGGTAACGGAACCCTGATAGGGCAGGAAGCCCAGCAAGGCGTTGAGCAACGAACTTTTACCTGCACCGCTCAGGCCGACGATCGCGATACGCTGCCCGGCCTGAACATTAAATGTTAACGGACCGGCCAGCGTTTTACCTTGCGGCGACTGAATAATAACGTCGCGGGCTTCCAGTGACACTGCCTGTCCGGCTGGCCAGTGTTGCTCGCCGTCCCCCATATCAGCACTTTCTGCACTGAGGAAGGTGACGAGACTTTCGGCAGCCCCCACAGCTTGCGCTTTCGCGTGATAAAACGCGCCCAGATCACGCAGAGGCTGGAAAAACTCAGGGGCGAGTATCAGCACCAGGAAACCGGCGAACAGGGTAACAGGGGTACCGTAGCTGCCGAAATTGAGCTCACCGAGATAGGAGAAACCGAAGTAAACCGCAACAACGGCGATGGAAATAGACGCGAAGAATTCCAGCACAGCGGAGGATAAAAAGGCCAGGCGCAGGACGTCCATCGTGCGGGCACGAAAGTTTTCAGTTGAACGTTTGATCTGATCGATTTCCGCTGTGCCGCGATGGAAAAGACGAAGCGTATCGAGGCCGCGCAGGCTGTCTAAAAAATTCCCGCTCAGACGTGCCAGCGCCACAAAGTTACGTCGGTTCGCCTCCGCTGCACCCATCCCGACCAATGCCATAAACAGCGGAATAAGCGGGGCGGTCACCAGCAGTATCAGCCCGGCAGCCCAGTTAACCGGGAAGACGCTGACCAAAATAAGCAGAGGGATGATACCTGCCAGGGCAATCTGCGGCAGGTAGCGGGAATAGTAATCCTGCATATCTTCGATTTGCTCAAGAATGATGCTGGCCCAACTGCCCGCCGGTTTTCCATGGATCCAGGCAGGACCGAGTTTTTCCAGACGGTCGAGTACCCGCTTGCGCATTTCCTGACGTATCACCCGTCCGCAAATAAAACCCACCTGTTCACGCAGCCAGGTGACGACAGCGCGCAGAACAAACGTCAGCGCCATTAACAGGAAACTTTGCAGCAAGGCATCTCGCGGGGTGTGCTCAATGATCAGGCTGTGCAGTAATCCGGCCATCAGCCACGCCTGCGCGAGGATCAGCAAACCGGAAAGTAAACCCAGCATCATAGACAGACGTATCCAGCCTTTGGCGCGTGAGCTTTGTTGTTTTAACCAGCGGATAAGTTCTTGTTGTCGTGTTTTATTCATCAGGCATCAGTCTGTGCAGCAATCCGGATGGGAGGGCGCTCATGTTACATGCTTGGCTCAACACTGAAAACAATAAGGCGGCAATTAAGCCGCCTTATTCGTTACTCTTTGTGTGGACTCTTCGTCCGATAACTCGCCGCAGGCGTAATTATAAATCCGGTGCCTGGGATAAACCGTCCAGATAGCGTTCTGCATCCAGTGCGGCCATACAACCGGTTCCGGCGGAAGTGATCGCCTGGCGATAGATGTGGTCCATCACGTCACCCGCGGCGAAGACGCCCGGAATGCTGGTCTGGGTGGCATTGCCATGCGAGCCGGACTGCACTTTGATGTAGCCATCTTTCAGTTCCAGCTGGCCTTCAAAAATGCCGGTATTCGGGCTGTGGCCGATAGCGATGAACACGCCTGCCACATCCACTTGCGATTTCTCGTCAGTGCGTACATCAAGCAGGCTCGCGCCCGTTACACCCATCTGATCGCCAACCACTTCATTGAGGGTCTTGTGGGTATGCAGAACGATATTACCGCTGGCCACTTTGTCATTGAGGCGGTCTACCAGAATTTTTTCTGCACGGAAGCTGTCACGACGGTGAATCAGATGCACTTCAGAGGCAATGTTTGCCAGATAAAGGGCTTCTTCGACAGCGGTATTGCCGCCGCCGACAACCGCGACTTTCTGGTTGCGGTAGAAAAACCCGTCACAGGTTGCACAGGCTGAGACGCCGCGACCTTTGAACGCTTCTTCGGAAGGCAGGCCGATATAACGTGCCGAGGCGCCGGTAGCGATAATCAGCGCGTCACAGGTGTATTCGCCACTGTCACCGGTCAAACGGAACGGACGATTCTGCAAATCGACTTTATTGATGTGGTCGAAAATGATCTCAGTATTAAATTTGGTGGCATGCTCGTGCATACGTTCCATTAAGCCCGGACCGGTCAGACCTTCCGGATCACCCGGCCAGTTTTCCACTTCGGTGGTGGTAGTCAACTGCCCACCTTTTTCCACCCCGGTAATTAATACCGGATTGAGGTTTGCACGCGCGGCATAAACCGCTGCGGTATAACCCGCCGGACCGGAGCCCAAAATCAATAATTTACTGTGTTTAACCGTACTCATGCGTAATTCATCTCCGCGATGGCGACAAGCGATAAACCGATTGTAGGGAAAACGGCGCAGTAAAAAAAGCAAACTCAGATGTTGTTAACGATTTGTCTGATAGTTTTTATTGTGCAACCCGCGTAAAAAGAGTTTCGTCAATATCGATGAAGCAGGTAACTGTTTGATGGATAGGATGAAAAACAACCATTCTGACGACCATACGTGATGAACGTTGCTCATCAAAACGTGTTAATTCGGGCACAATTCAGGATGCTTTGTAGGGATTTTGCAGAAATAACGCGTGAGATGCGTTGTTATTGTTCAAAGAGAAAAGATAGCTAAAAAGGGGGTACCAGCTTTTCAATCTGGCACGTTCTTCTGATTTTGCTTCTTTTACTTTGACAATCCGCTGTGCATTTGCGAAAACATCAGGGGAAGGAGAAATTAACTGCCTGTCTGTGACTTGAATTTATGCCATTGGCTGCTACCGGACCTGTTCCGGTCTTGTTTTTTGGCTTTTCGGTTGCAGCAGGGATGAGTGAATCAGGTTGTTTGTTGACAACCTATTAATTTCGCAGGGTTATTTCTTTTGAGTATCCGCTTTACGGCCGTGTTCCTTTTGACAGGGGATCAACGCGGCTTTTGGATGCGTAAACCTTAATCATCGGGTCTTCGCTTGGGACAACCCTTAGACATTGAAGTTGGCTGGGGTATGGCAGGTGCAGGGAAGGACAGCAGAGAGACAATAATAATGGTAGACAATAAAAAGCGTCCGGGAAAAGATCTCGACCGTATTGACCGTAACATCCTCAATGAATTGCAGAAGGATGGCCGGATTTCAAACGTCGAGCTTTCCAAACGTGTGGGATTATCTCCAACTCCATGTCTGGAGCGCGTTCGTCGTCTGGAACGTCAGGGCTTCATCAATGGTTATACTGCATTGCTCAACCCGCATTATCTGGATGCCTCGTTGCTGGTATTTGTTGAAATTACCCTCAATCGCGGCGCGCCGGATGTGTTTGAGCAGTTCAATGCGGCAGTGCAAAAACTCGAAGATATTCAGGAGTGTCATCTGGTTTCAGGGGATTTCGACTATTTGTTGAAAACCCGCGTACCTGATATGTCTGCTTACCGTAAGCTCTTAGGTGAGACTTTACTTCGTCTGCCTGGTGTTAACGACACCCGCACCTACGTGGTGATGGAAGAAGTGAAGCAGACAAATCGCCTGGTCATTAAGACCCGGTAATTGTTCTGGTGCAAAACCTTGTCATTTTAGCTACACTCCTGTGTATCTATACAGCTATGGCGCCGGGGAGTCTCGGCGCTGTTGCTTTTTCTCAGTTCACAGGAACCTGGAGAGCCTTTCTTGAGCCAGGAATATACAGAAGATAAAGAAGTTACCCTAAAAAAACTGAGCAATGGCCGCCGTCTGCTGGAGGCTTTGCTGGTTGTGGTGGCGATTTTTGCTGCTTATTTAATGGCAGCATTGGTGAGTTTTAACCCCTCTGATCCCAGTTGGTCTCAGACCGCCTGGCATGGGCCAATTCATAACTGGGGTGGAGGTGTAGGTGCATGGATGGCCGACACGCTGTTCTTCATCTTTGGCGTATTTGGCTACGCGATACCCCCTATTATTCTGTGTCTCTGTTGGGCGGCTTTCCGTCAGCGGGATAGACAGGATTTCGTCGATTATTTTGCCCTTTCGCTGCGCCTTATTGGCACGCTGGCGCTCATTGTCACGTCTTGTGGTCTTGCGGCCGTCAATATTGATGACCTGTATTACTTCGCTTCCGGCGGTGTCATCGGCAGTTTGCTCAGTACCGCGATGACCCCGTACTTCAATAACGTGGGGGCGACCCTGGTTCTGCTGTGCGTCTGGGCTGCCGGTCTGACTTTATTTACCGGCTGGTCCTGGCTGACCATCGCTGAAAAGATCGGCGGCGCAGTGCTGGGTGTGACAAATATCGTGACCAACCGCTCCCGTCGCGATGAAGATTATGATTACGACGAGCATGACGATCCGCTACTGGAAGACGACGCAAAACCTGTCGCTAAAGTTGTGCCTGCCGTCGCTGCGGCAAGCGTTGTCACAGCATCGGCAGTTGCTGCTGAAGCCGATGAAGATGATGTGCTGTTTTCTGCACCTTCCGTGAATGAGCCCGCGGCTCAGGCGTCTTCGGTAGCCAGCCCGGCGGAAGCTGAACCTGCAGCGGCTGTGAGCCCGGCACCGGCAGCCGATCCTTATGCCGCTGAACCGCCGGTTGCTAATATTGCACCGCCGCCGGCACCGGCTGCAGCTACTCCGCCGTTATACAATTTCGAGATCCCGGAAGAAACACCGGTACCGCGCCATCCGCAACCCGTTCAGCAATCCCCATCACCCGCGCCCGTTGAGCGCAGAGAGGACGATGGGCCGAGCCTGGGCAACTGGCAAACGGCAGTGGAACATTCCCGTTCTCCGTTTGATTTCAGTTCAGCGGTGCCTGATGCCGGTCAGGCAGCCAGCGTGGCGGCCACCGCAGCACTGGCGACTGGTCTTGCGCAGGCAGGACAGTCAGCGGCATCTTCTGTGGGTAACACCTTTATGCCGGCTTTCAGTGCGGTGAGCGATGAAAATCCGCAGGTGAAAAAAGGCTTTGGCCCTGAGTTACCACGTCCTAATCCGGTGCGTATACCTACGCGCCGTGAGCTGGCCTCATATGGCATTAAACTTCCTTCCCAGCGTATGGCAGAGCAGCAGGAACAGGCGCAGTCAGCGACGACGCAACGGGATGCCGAACAAAGCGTATGGCATAACGACTCTCTGGCGCAGGCTGACGAGGAAGCCATGCAGGAAGCAGCATTGCAGCAAGCCTTTGCGGCTCAGCAGCAAGCGCGTTATGGCGATGCAGAGCCTGCTGATGAACCGGATGCCGCCGCCTTGCAGGAGGCCGAATTACGCAATGCGTTTGCGGCGCGTGAGCAGGCCCGTTATGAGCAGGATGTCGAACCGCAAAGTGGTGTGCTTCAGCATCATCATTCACAAAGTCACCAGGCTGTATCACCCGCTGTTGCAGCGGATGATTTTGCCGCTGCGGCCATGAAGCTCAGCCAGCATGATGCCTTCAGTTTCTCGCCAATGGCTGATCTGATTGACGATACGCCTTCTGAGCCGCTGTTTACCTTGCCGGCACAAACGGAAGAAGAACCGCAACCTGCTTTTGCGCAGCAACCTTATCAGCGCGCTGCGGCCTCTGAGCCCGTGCAGCATGCCCAGGAATATGAGGCTCCTCGTCAGTCTGCGCCATCGGTACAGCCGGATATGGACAGTTTGATCCACCCGTTCCTGATGCGTAATGAGCAGCCGCTGGTTAAACCGACCACGCCGCTCCCATCGCTGGATTTGCTCACTTCACCTCCGGCTGAAGCGGAGCCGGTGGATGAGTTCGCGCTGGAACAGATGGGCAATCTGATCGAAGCACGCCTGAATGATTACCGGATTAAAGCCGATGTCGTCGGGAAATTACCCGGGCCGGTGATCACCCGTTTTGAACTGGATCTGGCGCCGGGTGTTAAAGCCGCACGTATTTCCAACCTTTCGCGTGACCTTGCCCGCTCATTGTCAGCAGTCGCGGTGCGTGTTGTGGAAGTGATCCCAGGCAAACCGTATGTCGGCCTGGAGTTACCCAATAAAAAGCGCCAGACCGTCTATCTGCGTGAAGTGCTGGACTGTGCGAAATTTAAAGAAAGTACATCACCCCTGACGATTGTCCTGGGTAAAGATATTTCCGGTGAACCTGTTATCGCCGATCTGGCGAAAATGCCTCACTTGCTGGTTGCCGGTACGACCGGTTCCGGTAAGTCCGTCGGCGTTAATGCCATGATCCTGAGTATGTTGTACAAGTCCAAACCGGAAGATGTGCGCTTCATCATGATCGATCCGAAAATGCTCGAATTGTCAGTGTATGAAGGTATTCCGCATCTGCTGACCGAAGTCGTGACCGATATGAAAGATGCCGCCAATGCGCTGCGCTGGTGTGTCGGTGAAATGGAGCGTCGCTATAAACTGATGTCGGCGCTGGGTGTGCGTAACCTTGCCGGTTACAACGAGCGGGTACTGGAAGCGGAAGCAATGGGGCGTCCGATTCCTGATCCATTCTGGAAGCCCGGCGACGGAATGGCTGCGGAGCCGCCGTATCTGCAGAAAGAACCGTTTATCGTGGTGATGGTCGATGAGTTTGCCGACCTGATGATGACCGTCGGTAAAAAAGTGGAAGAGCTGATTGCGCGTCTTGCTCAGAAAGCCCGTGCGGCAGGTATTCACCTGGTTCTGGCGACGCAACGTCCTTCCGTTGACGTCATTACCGGTCTGATTAAAGCCAATATTCCGACCCGTATTGCTTTTACGGTGTCGAGTAAAATTGACTCCCGCACTATCCTGGATCAGGGCGGCGCAGAATCCCTGTTGGGGATGGGTGATATGCTGTATATGGCACCCAACTCCTCGATTCCGGTTCGTGTTCACGGGGCTTTTGTCCGTGACCAGGAAGTGCACGCGGTCGTGCAGGACTGGAAGGCGCGCGGTCGTCCAAAATACATCGAAAGCATTGTTTCCGGTGGCGATGATGGTGAAGGGGGCGGTTTAGGTCTGGACGGTGATGAAGAGCTTGATGCTCTGTTTGATCAGGCTGTTGCATTCGTTGTCGATAAACGTCGTGCGTCAATTTCCGGCGTTCAGCGTCAGTTCCGTATCGGTTATAACCGTGCGGCGCGAATTGTTGAGCAAATGGAAGCGCAGGGCATTGTCAGTACGCCGGGCCATAACGGTAACCGTGAAGTCCTGGCACCGCCGTCACACGAATAAAACTGTACCGATCTGCCTGTATTTTGTTAAGAAGGGTCGCGAATGCGACCCTTGTGCAAAGAAGCGTAAAACAACGTTTTTTCAGATGATTGAGCTACCTTCTGGGCGTCGCCTCGGATAGAGTTCGCACCATACGTCTTTTGCCTGTGTAAAAGGCATCGTCTGAAGTTTATGGATTTCTGAGGTAAGAATAAGAATGAAAAAATTGTTAATGGTAGGGTGTTTACTGACCGCATTTACCTCCGCTTCCGTATTAGCGGATGCCAGCAGTGACCTTAAATCCCGTCTGGGTAAACTTAATACTTTCCATGCCAGTTTTACACAGACGGTCACCAGCGATGATGGTGCAGCTGTTCAGCAGGGTGAAGGTCAGTTGTGGGTGAAACGTCCAAACCTGTTTAACTGGCATATGACCACGCCAGATGAAAGCATTTTAGTTTCCGATGGTAAAACCCTGTGGTTCTACAACCCGTTCGTTGAGCAGGTCACGGCGACCTGGCTGAAAAATGCCACAGGCAACACGCCGTTTATGCTGATCACGCGTAATGACAGCAGTGACTGGGCAAAATACAACGTGAAGCAGAAAGGCGATGATTTCGAATTAACGCCGAAAACGGCGACCGGTAATCTGAAACAATTCGCGATCAACGTGACCCCTTCAGGCACTATCAAAAGCTTCACTGCCGTTGAGCAGGACGGGCAGAAAAGTGCTTATACATTGAAAGGCGAGCAAAATGCGTCTGTTGATGATGCCAAGTTTAAATTTACTCCGCCGCAGGGTGTGACGGTGGACGACCAGCGTCAGTGAGGTTAGTTTGAGTAATCTGTCACTCGATTTTTCCCAAAACGAATTCCAGCCACTGGCCGCCAGGATGCGGCCAGTTACCCTTGCAGAATATATCGGACAGCAGCATCTGTTAGCGCCAGGCAAACCTTTGCCACGGGCGATTGAAGCAGGGCAATTGCATTCTATGATTCTATGGGGTCCGCCGGGCACCGGGAAAACAACGCTGGCAGAACTGATTGGCCGCTATGCAGACGCCGACGTCGAACGGATATCGGCGGTGACCTCCGGCGTCAAAGATATTCGTGAAGCGATTGAACGTGCCCGGCAGAATCGCGATGCCGGACGCCGTACCATTTTGTTTGTTGACGAAGTTCATCGCTTTAACAAAAGTCAGCAGGATGCATTCCTGCCGCACATTGAAGATGGCACCATCACGTTTATTGGTGCGACCACCGAAAACCCCTCTTTCGAACTCAATTCCGCATTGCTGTCTCGCGCCCGTGTGTATTTGCTGAAATCACTGACCTCCGAAGATATCGAGAAAGTGATTGATCAGGCATTGACGAATGCGGAGCGCGGTTACGCCAACGAGAAAATCCGTGTTCCGCCGGAAACCCGTCGTATGCTTTCGGAGCTGGTGAATGGCGATGCACGCCGTGCGCTGAACAGCATTGAAATGATGGCTGATATGGCGGAAATCGACGCCAAAGGTTACCGGACACTTACGCCGGAATTGCTTACTGAGATTGCCGGTGAACGCAGTGCGCGCTTTGATAATAAAGGCGATCGTTTTTACGATTTAATCTCTGCTTTGCATAAATCAGTACGGGGTTCTTCGCCTGATGCGGCGCTTTACTGGTACGCCCGCATCATCACTGCCGGTGGTGACCCGCTGTACGTGGCGCGACGTTTGCTGGCGATTGCGTCAGAAGATGTGGGTAATGCGGATCCGCGTGGCATGCAGGTGGCCCTCGCTGCCTGGGATTGTTTTACTCGTGTGGGTCCGGCTGAAGGTGAGCGTGCAATTGCGCAGGCTATCGTATATCTGGCCTGTGCTCCGAAAAGTAATGCGGTTTATACGGCGTTCAAATCAGCCATGCGTGATGCCCGGGAAATGGCAGATTTCGATGTACCGGAACACTTACGTAATGCACCGACGAAGCTGATGAAAGAAATGGGGCTGGGTGCCGAGTATCGTTATGCGCACGACGAACCGAATGCCTATGCTGCGGGCGAAGATTATTTCCCGCCTCAAATGGCCCGTACGCAGTATTATTACCCGACATCACGCGGCCTTGAAGGCAAGATCGGCGAAAAGCTGGCATGGCTTGCCGAACAAGATCAAAATAGCCCGACAAAACGCTACCGCTAATTTTATCGTTGCGGTAAGGTTATCCGTGATAACTCTTTGACACGCTGTCGTTTCAGTCAGTGTGCATCGTCAAATTAACATTCAATAACGACACGTACAGGATTAGCATGCTGGATCCCAATCTGCTGCGTAATGAGCTAGACGCAGTTGCAGAAAAACTCGCTCGCAGAGGTTTTAAACTCGATGTGGAAACGCTGCGTTCTCAGGAAGAACGCCGCAAAGTCTTGCAGGTAGAAACGGAAACTCTACAGGCTGAACGTAACTCCCGATCGAAATCTATCGGTCAGGCAAAAGCCCGTGGCGAAGACATCGAACCCCTGCGTCTGGAAGTGAATACGCTGGGTGAGAAGCTGGATGCCGCGAAAGCGGAACTGGATGCATTGCAAAATGATATCCGCGATATCGCTTCTGCTATTCCAAACATGCCTGATGACTCTGTGCCCGCCGGTAAAGATGAGAACGATAACCAGGAAGTCAGCCGCTGGGGTACGCCGCGTCAGTATGATTTCGCCGTGCGTGATCACGTATCGTTGGGCGAAATGGCAGGCGGTCTGGATTTTGCCGCGGCCGTAAAACTGACGGGTGCGCGTTTTGTGGTGATGAAAGGGCAAATCGCCCGTATGCATCGCGCGCTGTCGCAGTTCATGCTGGACTTACACACAGAACAACATGGTTATCTGGAAACGTATGTTCCGTATCTGGTCAATCAGGAAACGCTGTTTGGTACCGGTCAGCTGCCAAAATTTGGCGAAGATCTGTTCCATACCAAACCACTGAGTGAAGAAGCGGGCAGCAGCAATTATGCGCTGATCCCAACGGCAGAAGTGCCGCTGACTAACCTGACTCGTGATGAAATTCTTGAAGAAGAATCTCTGCCACTGAAGATGACGGCGCATACCCCTTGTTTCCGTTCAGAAGCCGGCTCTTATGGCCGTGATACCCGCGGGTTGATCCGTATGCACCAGTTCGACAAAGTTGAAATGGTGCAAATTGTGCGTCCTGAAGATTCAATGGATGCACTGGAAGAACTGACCGGTCATGCGGAAAAAGTGCTACAGTTGCTGAATTTGCCATACCGCAAAGTTCTCCTGTGTACCGGCGATATGGGCTTTGGCTCTTGCAAAACCTACGACCTGGAAGTTTGGCTGCCAGCGCAGGACACTTATCGTGAAATTTCCTCATGTTCAAACATGGGCGATTTCCAGGCCCGCCGTATGCAGGCGCGTTGCCGCAACAAAACTGACAAAAAACCACGTCTGGTTCATACACTGAACGGTTCTGGTCTGGCTGTGGGGCGTACACTGGTTGCGGTGTTGGAAAACTATCAACAAGCTGATGGCCGTATTGAAGTGCCGGAAGTATTACGTCCATACATGGGCGGTTTAGAATATATCGGTTAAGCCCGTGATATATGCATTAATATAGCGAAAAAGCGCCTAAGGGCGCTTTTTTTATGCATAAAAACGTGCGCTACGCTAAGAAATCCTCATTTCACCTGATCCAACTCCGGCTTTTTTGATAGCAGACAAGGTTTCATACCTCCTGCTGAGTAGTATCCACGCAGTCAGAGTGGGTATTGCCTCGTTACCGGAGCGGAATATGTCAGAAACCAAACCAGAAATTACCACGGTAAAGAGTGGTATCAGCCGGCGGACGTTGATGAAGACATCAACACTGGCCGGGCTGGTCATTGCTGCGGGTGGCGTATCGTTGCCTTTTAGCCGTAAAGCACTGGCGCAAGCGACAGAGAAGCCAAAGCATGAAGATAAAGTGGTGTGGGGCGCCTGCTCGGTCAATTGTGGCAGCCGCTGTGCACTACGTTTGCACGTGCGCGATGATGAAGTTTACCAGGTTGAAACGGATAATACCGGGCAGGATATTTATGGCGCTCATCAGGTACGCGCCTGCCTGCGCGGGCGTTCTATCCGTCGCAGGATAAACCATCCTGAGCGTCTGAATTACCCAATGAAGCGCGTCGGTAAGCGCGGTGAAGGTAAGTTCAAACGCATCAGCTGGGAAGAAGCCTTTGATGAAATTGCCGGTAATTTGCAGCGTATTGTTGCGAAATATGGCAATGAAGCCGTGTATATCAATTATACCTCCGGCGTGGTAGGCGGTAACATTACCCGTTCTTCTCCTTACGCCTCGCTGGTGGCGCGTCTGATGAATTGCTATGGTGGTTTTCTCAGTCATTACGGCACCTACAGTACCGCGCAAATCGCCTGCGCTATGCCATATACCTATGGTAGCAACGACGGCAACAGTACGTCAGATATTGAAAACAGTAAACTGGTCGTCCTTTTCGGTAATAATCCGGCGGAAACGCGCATGAGCGGCGGCGGGATTACGTACTATCTCGAACAGGCGCGCCAGCGTTCCAATGCCCGGATGATCGTGATCGACCCGCGTTATACCGATACCGCCGCAGGCCGGGAGGACGAATGGATCCCTATCCGGCCGGGAACGGATGCCGCACTGGTGGCAGGCCTTGCCCATGTGCTGATCACTGAGGACAGGGTCGATCAAGACTTCCTTGATTCGTATTGCGTGGGCTACGACGAAAAAACCTTGCCTGCGGAGGCACCGGCTAACAGTCACTACAAAGCCTATATTCTCGGTCAGGGCGAAGATGCGACGGCAAAGACACCTGAATGGGCGTCCCGGATTACCGGTATTCCGGCGGACCGGATTATCAAACTGGCCCGCGAAATCGGGCAGGCCAAACCTGCCTACATTTCTCAAGGCTGGGGCCCGCAGCGCCAGGCCAATGGCGAGCTGACGTCACGTGCTATTGCTATGCTGCCGATTTTAACCGGTAATGTCGGCATTAATGGCGGCAACAGCGGGGCGCGGGAATCCACCTATACCATTACCATTGAACGTATGCCGGTGCTGGAAAATCCGGTAAAAACACAGATTTCCTGTTTCAGCTGGACTGATGCCATCGCGCGCGGCCCGCAGATGACTGCTAAAGCAGATGGTGTTCGCGGCAAAGACAAACTGGATGTGCCGGTCAAGTTCATCTGGAACTATGCGGGTAACACCATCACCAACCAACATTCCGACATCAATAAAACCCACGATATTCTCCAGGACGACGCGCAGTGCGAGATGATCGTTGTGCTGGAAAACTTCATGACTTCCTCGGCAAAATACGCCGACATTCTGCTGCCTGATCTGATGACTGTTGAACAGGAAGATATTATTCCCAACGACTATGCCGGGAATATGGGATATCTGATCTTCATCCAGCCTGCGACGTCCGCTAAGTTTGAACGTAAAGGCATCTACGAGATGATGAGCGAAGTGGCTCGTCGTCTTGGCCCGGATGTGTACAACAAGTTCACGGAAGGGCGTACCCAGCGGGAATGGCTGCAATATCTGTATGGCAAAATGCTGGCGAGAGATCCGGCATTACCTGCTTATGAAGAACTGCGCGAAATGGGGATTTATAAGCGCAGGGATCCGGCCGGACATTTCGTGGCTTATAAAAAATTCCGTCAGGATCCTCATGCCAATCCGTTGAAAACCCCTTCCGGTAAAATCGAAATTTATTCCTCTGCACTGGCGAAAATTGCCGGCGAATGGGAACTGCAAAAAGATGAAACGATCAGTCCGCTGCCGGTATATGCCTCAACCTTTGAAGGCTGGGACGATCCGAAACGCAGTCAGTTCCCGCTGCAAATGTTCGGTTTTCATTACAAAGCCCGCACCCATTCCACATACGGCAACATCGACGTGTTACAGGCATCCTGCCGCCAGCAGGTATGGATCAACCCGATTGATGCCAAAACCCGTGGCATTGAAAACGATGACAGAGTGAAAGTCTTTAATGACCGGGGTGAAGTGCGCGTGTCGGCTAAAGTTACCCCGCGCATCATGCCTGGCGTTGTGGCTATGGGTCAGGGCGCATGGCATCAGGCCAATATGAGTGGTGACCGTATTGATCATGGTGCCTGTATGAATACGCTGACAACCCAACGTCCTTCTCCGTTGGCGAAAGGCAATCCTCAACATACTAATTTGATTCAAATAGAAAAAATCTAAAAAAGCGGCCTGCCAGGCGCCAGGCCGATGACAGGGTAGTTAAATTTTTGTCCTTCAGATAAGGACGTTACGGAGTCAGTAATGTCGGATTCAAACAACAGTCAAACCCATTCATCCGGTGGGATCAGCCGCCGCGATCTGGTTAAGGGAACCACACTTGCCGGTATGGCAGCTGCGGTTGGCGGTATATCGTTGCCGTTTAAATCAATACGAGCGGAAAAACTACAGGCTCCGGCCCAAACTGCGGATGAGAAAATCGTCTGGAGTGCCTGTACCGTCAACTGTGGCAGTCGCTGTCCGTTGCGAATGCATGTCGTTGATAACGAGATCCGCTATGTCGAGACCGATAATACCGGTGATGACAATTATGAAGGGCTGCATCAGGTTCGTGCCTGCTTGCGCGGGCGCTCAATGCGTCGTCGCGTTTATAACCCCGACCGTCTGAAATATCCGATGAAACGCGTAGGTAAACGTGGTGAAGGAAAATTCAAGCCCATCAGTTGGGATGAAGCCTTTGATACCCTGGCGGGCAGCCTCAAAGATATTATTCATCGCTATGGTAACGAAGCGATCTATCTGAATTACGGTACAGGTACGCTGGGTGGAACGATGACCCGTTCATGGCCGCCAGGCAAGACCCTGATCGCCCGTCTGATGAACTGTTGTGGTGGTTATCTGAATCATTACGGTGATTACAGTTCGGCGCAAATCGCTGCGGGCCTGAATTATACCTACGGCGGCTGGGCGGATGGTAATAGCCCTTCCGACATCGAAAACAGCAAACTGGTGGTGCTGTTCGGTAATAACCCGGGTGAAACCCGTATGAGCGGTGGCGGGGTGACGTATTACCTTGAACAGGCCCGTCAGCGTTCGAACGCCCGCATGATTATTGTTGATCCGCGCTATACCGATACCGGTGCAGGGCGGGAAGATGAATGGGTGCCGATCCGCCCGGGGACGGATGGCGCTCTGGCTGCTGCACTGGCGCATGTCATGATCACAGAAAATCTGGTTGATCAGCCATTCCTGGATAAATATTGCGTCGGTTATGATGAAAAAACTTTACCGGCAGGTGTACCTGAGAATGCGCATTATAAGGCCTATATCCTTGGAAAAGGGCCGGATGGTGTGGCGAAAACGCCTGAATGGGCGGCAAAAATTACCGGTATTCCCGTGGATAAAATCGTCAAGCTGGGGCGTGAAATCGGGCAGGCAAAACCCGCATTTATCACTCAGGGCTGGGGCCCGCAACGTCACGCTAACGGAGAAATTGCGACCCGCGCGATCGCGATGCTGGCGATCATTACCGGCAATGTTGGCATTAATGGCGGCAATTCCGGTGCCCGCGAAGGATCCTATGAGATCCCGTTTGTCCGTATGCCGACGCTGGAGAATCCGGTTCAGACCAGTATTTCTATGTTCCTGTGGACCGATGCGATTGTACGTGGCACACAGATGACCGCTACGAAGGATGGCGTGCGTGGCAAGGATAAACTGGATGTGCCTATCAAGTTTATCTGGAACTACGCCGGTAACTGTCTCATTAATCAGCATTCTGATATCAACCGCACCCATGACATTCTGCAGGATGACAAACAGTGCGAAATGATTGTGGTGATTGATAACCACATGACCTCATCGGCGAAATACGCCGATATTATCCTGCCGGACTGCACGGCCTCAGAGCAGATGGATTTTTGTCTTGATGCCTCATGCGGCAACATGGATTACGTGATATTTGCCGATCAGGTGATCACACCTCGCTTCCAGTGCAAAAACATCTATGAAATGACCAGTGAGCTTTCCCGCCGAATGGGCGTAGAGCAACAGTTCACCGAAGGCCGTACGCAGGAAGAATGGTTACGTCATCTCTATCAGCAATCACGTGAGGCGCTGCCAGAACTGCCTGATTTCGACACTTTCCGCAAACAGGGCATATTCAAAAAACGTGATCCCGACCTGCATCATGTCGCTTACAAAGCATTCCGTGAAGATCCGGTGGTCAATCCGCTGAATACGCCATCCGGTAAAATCGAAATTTACTCCGCTGAGCTGGCCAGAATTGCTGCTGAATGGGAACTCTCTAAAGAAGATGTGATTGATCCCTTACCGGTATATGCCGCAGGTTTCGAAAACTATGACGACCCGCTGGCCAGTAAATATCCGTTGCAACTGACGGGCTTCCACTATAAAGCGCGCACTCACTCCACTTATGGAAATGTGGATGTGCTCAAAGCCTCCTGCCGCCAGGAAATGTGGATCAATCCGCTGGATGCCGCACAACGTGGTATCTCCAACGGCGACATGATCCGCATCTTTAATGATCGCGGGGAAGTGCATATCGCCGCCAAAGTGACACCACGCATGATGCCGGGCGTTGTCGCGCTTGGCGAAGGTGCCTGGTATTCCCCTGATAGCAAAAAAATTGATCGGGCGGGCAGCATTAATGTACTGACTTCTCAAAGACCTTCACCGCTGGCGAAAGGTAACCCCTCTCACACCAACCTTGTGCAAGTGGCTAAGGTTTAACGGAGTAAAACATGACAACTCAATATGGCTTTTATATTGACTCAAGCCGCTGTACAGGGTGCAAAACCTGTGAGCTGGCATGCAAGGACTTCAAAAACTTAACGCCGGACGTCAATTTCCGCCGTATTTATGAATATGCCGGGGGCGACTGGCAAAAAGACGGAGATGTCTGGCATCAGAATGTGTTCGCCTATTATCTGTCCATTTCCTGCAACCATTGTGCGGATCCAGCCTGCACCAAAGTCTGTCCAAGCGGTGCGATGCATAAGCGTGAAGACGGTTTTGTGGTCGTAAACGAAGACGTCTGTATCGGCTGCCGTTATTGTCACATGGCATGTCCGTATGGGGCACCGCAATACAATGAAGCCAAAGGCCACATGACCAAGTGTGACGGATGCTACGCGCGCGTTGCTGAAGGTAAAAAACCGATTTGTGTTGAATCCTGCCCGCTGCGCGCATTGGATATGGCACCTGTTGAAGAACTGCGTGCGAAATACGGTGAGCTGGCCGAAGTAGCCCCCTTGCCAGCTTCACATTTTACTCACCCCAACATCGTCATCAAACCCAATGCGAATTGCCGTCCTGTAGGCGATACCACGGGTTATCTGGCTAATCCGAAGGAGGTTTGAGATGGGAAACGGATGGCATGAATGGCCTTTGATGGTCTTTACGGTTCTGGGGCAATGTGTTGTCGGCGCATTTATCGTGTTGGCCATTGCATTGCTGACTCAACGCAGTCCGGAAGAGTACCGCCGGATCCACTTCTCGATGTTTTTCCTGTGGGTGCTGATGGCCGTCGCCTTTATCGCCTCGGTGCTGCATCTGGGATCGCCCCTGCGGGCATTCAATTCGCTTAACCGTCTGGGTGCGTCGCCGCTGAGCAATGAAATCGGTAGCGGATCATTCTTCTTTGCCTTAGGCGGGATTTACTGGCTGCTGGCGATGCTCAACAAGATGCCGCGCGCACTGGGTAAAATCTGGTTGATCGTCACCATGCTGGCGGGTATCGGTTTTGTTTACGCGATGTGCCGCGTTTATGAAATTGATACCGTGCCGACCTGGGATAATGCGTATACCTTCTTCCATTTCGGGCTGACGGTGCTGATCGGTGGTCCGGTTCTGGGTTCTCTGCTGCTTCGTGGTGCGAATATCAGTGGTTGCGGGCTGCGCCTGTTGCCGGTTATCAGTCTTGCTGCGCTGGTCGTGAGTATGGCAGTTGTCATGCTGCAAAGCGCAAGTCTGGCAGGCATCAGCAGTTCTGTTCAGGCTGCTTCTGCCCTGATCCCGCAATACGGTTCGCTGTCAGTCTGGCGGCTGGTGCTGGTCATTCTCGGTCTCGGCTGTTGGTTCTGCCCGCTGGTTATGCGCAAGCGTCCGGCACTGGCATCAATGATTCTGGCGTTCGTGCTGGTATTTGCCGGTGAGCTGATTGGTCGCGCCATTTTCTATGGTTTGCATATGACCGTGGGAATGGCCGTCAGCGGCTAATGATCAGTAGTCCGATTTATCAGAGAACGCGTCGCTTGTGGTGGCGTGTTCTCTCTAATCAGAGTGAATTATGTCAGCAGAATCAATCAGTTTAACCGGTAAAATTTTAGGCGCCGTCTTATTTTATCCGCCAGATTCCCGCGAAGTTCAGCCTTTAATTGCATTACTGGAAAACAGCGAATGGGCACCCTTGTGGCCCTGTGCCAGTGAAGATGCCAAAGCGCAGGTCACTGAATATTTCAGCCAGATTGATCTGGCGAAGGAAAGTCTCGGGGACGCTTATCAGCGCCTGTTTGTAGGCCCTTACGCGCTCCCTGCGCCGCCGTGGGGCTCGGTCTATCTGGACAAAGAGTCCGTCGTGTTTGGCGATTCCACACTGGTGCTTCGGCAGTGGATGCGCGAAAACGGCATCGAACCGCACCTGACCCAGGCAGAACCAGAGGATCACATTGGTTTGCTATTGATGATGTCTGCCTGGCTGGCTGAAAACTCTCCGGCATTGTTGAATGAATTTTTAACAATGCATTTGCTGCCTTGGGCAGGTCGTTATCTGGAATTGTTGCGGCAGAAAGCCGAACATCCGTTTTACGTGGGTGTGGCCGTACTGGCTGAATCCACGCTCTGTGGCTGGAAACAGCTGCAGGGTCTGGAAGTAAAAGCCGCGGATTTGTATTTCTGATGAGCGATCCACGTGATGCTGGCTTTTACCGGGCCTGGATGAGCAGCAGAACTGTCAGCCGCCGTGGATTATTTCGCGGCCTGCTGTCAACGGGTAAGCAGGCCATTAAACAAGCACAACCCCCTTCAGCAAAGTTGCCGGTGCGCACAGTTGCCCGTCCGCCTCAGGCCGTTGCCGAACCGGCATTTCTGCAGCAATGTGATGGATGCGGGCACTGCGTACAGGCATGTCCGGTCGGCATTATAAGCGTTCAGGAAAGGGTGGCCTCGCTGGCTATCGATTATGCCGAATGTGATTTTTGCGGGGCCTGCACGCAGGCTTGCGAAAGCGGGGCGCTGGATGAACGTGTCCCGATGGATATCAGTCTGCGTCCGGTAATTTCGGCTCAGTGCCTGGGGCGGTTAGATGATATGTGCAGGATGTGCGAAATTGCGTGTCCCCGCACGGCAATATTTTTTAATCAACAAAATCAACCTGTGGTTGATGACAAGAAATGTAACGGGTGTGGTAAATGTAAACTCGTTTGTTATCATGGTGATATTGCATTGTCATTAAAGCATCATAATTCTTAATCTCAGGACTTGATTAACGATTTCAATCATCACTCTTCCGTTTGTGCTCAGGCTGGTTTTTGCCGGATTGACTTTTAAACCGCCGGTGGCATGATGCGCGCAATTTCTTCCTCTTTGTGGTCATCACCATCCTATGTCCGCCTATTCCCGTCCTGTTTCTCTGCTCCTGTGCGGACTCCTGCTGTTGACGATTTCTATCGCTGTTTTAAACACGCTGGTCCCCTTGTGGCTCAGTCATGAGCAACTTCCGACCTGGCAGGTCGGGCTGGTTAGTTCATCTTATTTTACCGGTAACCTGTTGGGTACTTTGCTCGCGGGCGGGCTGATTAAACGTATGGGTTTTAACCGCAGTTATTACCTCTCCTGCATTTTGTTTGCTGTTGCGACGGCAGGTCTGGCGCTCTCAATGAGTTTCTGGAGCTGGATAACGGCGCGTTTTGTTGCAGGGATCGGTTGTGCGTTGATCTGGGTTGTGGTGGAAAGTGCGTTGCTACGCAGCGGAACTGTCAAAAATCGCGGCCAGTTGCTGGCGGCGTATATGATCATGTATTACATCGGCACAGTGGTTGGGCAGCTCCTGGTGGGCACAGTGCCCACAGCAATTTTAAGCGTGTTGCCTTGGGTGACGGCGCTGATTGTCATTGCGATGCTGCCGTTGCTGTTGACGCATATTGAAAACCAGAACAGTGAGCAACCGCGTTATGCCGTAATGCCGATGTTCAGACGCAGAAATGCCCGCCTGGGAATTAACGGTTGTATTATTTCCGGCATCGTTCTGGGCTCTCTCTACGGCCTGATGCCGTTGTTCCTGACGCATCAGGGAATGAGTGATGCGGATGTAGGTTACTGGATGGCATTGCTGGTCAGTGCCGGAATTGTCGGGCAGTGGCCGGTGGGACGACTGGCCGATCGCTACGGACGCCTTATGGTACTGCGTATTCAAATCTTCGCCGTTATTCTCGGTAGCATTGCGATGCTCAGTGGTTATGCGATGGCACCGACGCTATTCATTCTGGGATGTGCTGGTTTTACGTTGTATCCGGTTGCCATGTCCTGGGCTTGTGAAAAAGTAAATGCAGAGGAACTGGTGGCGATGAATCAGGCATTACTGATGAGCTACACCATCGGCAGCCTGGCAGGACCAACGATGACTGCGATACTGATGCAAAGTTATTCAGACCGCCTGCTGTTCGTGATGATTGCGGTGGTCTCGCTGGTCTATCTGGCGATGCTGATGCGCAAAGCGGATCATACGCATAACCCGGTTGCTGCCGCCTGATACCCTTCATACTTGAAGCTACAACTGCGTTAGCTACGCTCCGGGACCCGAATCACTGACTTATGTCAACTCATCGGGATCTCGTCACTCGTCGCCTTGTTGCAACTCCAATTATTTTGGGTATGGTTTCATTGAGAATCTTAGTCTCATAAAGCGAAAAAGACGCCAGATGGCGTCTTTTTAATGGGCAGGATATCGGTGTTTAATAAATCACTTTATGCCCGTAGCTGGCCAGAATGTTTTTCACTCTTTCCATGATCTCTTTGGTCGGCGGATTTACGCCATCCAGACCGTATTTCTCACCCATTGCCGTCCATTTGTGTTTACCCAACTCGTGATATGGCAACAGTTCAATCTTCTCGATATTGGTCATATCTTTGGTGAACTCACCCAGTTTATGCGCGGAGTCATCATCATCAGACCAGCCCGGCACGACGACATAACGGATCCAGGTTCGCTGATTACGTTTAGCCAGGTAGCGGGCGAAGTCCAGGGTGCGGTGATTGGAGACACCTACCAGATTCTGGTGAATATCGTCGTTCATCTGTTTTAGATCAAGCATGACAAGGTCAGACACATCCAGTAATTCGTCGATCACCGGATCATAACGACGAACAAAACCGTTGGTATCCAGACAGGTATTAATCCCTTCTTTCTGGCAGGCGCGGAACCAGTCACGCACAAATTCAGCCTGCAGTATGGCCTCGCCACCGGAGGCTGTTACGCCGCCACCGGAAGCATTCATAAAATGACGATATGTGACGACTTCTTTCATCAAGTCATCGACATTGATCTCTTTCCCGCCATGTGTGTCCCAGGTATCGCGGTTATGGCAATACATGCAACGCATCAGACAACCCTGGAAAAAAACAATGAAACGGATACCTGGGCCGTCAACGGTGCCACAGGATTCATATGAGTGGATGCGACCTTGAACTGACATTGCGGGTTATTCTCCATATTGACCAATGAATAGCAGTCTACGTGTGCGGATGCTGGCCTGGCAGAGATAAACTGGAAACAACAGGTTTATGATACCAGACAATCATTAAGGTTGATTGTCAGCAATGGCGATACTGCTTTGCCAGAAGTCCACAACGTATAGCGCTCTGGCAAAACAGACTGTCGTGCAGACAGTGCAGGGCAGGGAGAGATGAAACAAAGGCTCCACACAGTGGAGCCTTTTTATCAGACCAGATTACAAGGCTGAGTTATTACAGAGACTTGGTGAAAGTACGGGTAATAACGTCTTGTTGCTGTTCTTTAGTCAGTGAGTTGAAACGTACCGCATAACCGGAAACACGGATGGTCAACTGAGGATAGTTTTCAGGATGTTCCATCGCATCTAACAGCATTTCACGGTTCATCACGTTCACGTTCAGGTGTTGACCACCTTCAATGGACGCTTCGTGGTGGAAGTAACCATCCATCAGACCCGCGAGGTTTGCTTTACGTACATCATCGTCTTTACCCAGCGCATTTGGAACGATAGAGAAGGTATAAGAAATACCATCTTTCGCGTAAGCAAACGGCAGTTTAGCAACGGAAGTCAGAGAGGCAACCGCACCTTTCTGGTCACGACCGTGCATTGGGTTAGCGCCAGGGCCGAATGGAGCACCAGCACGACGACCGTCCGGAGTGTTACCTGTTTTCTTACCATAAACCACGTTAGAGGTGATGGTCAGAACGGACTGAGTGGCTACAGCGCCACGGTAGGTACGCAGTTTCTGAATTTTCTTCATGAAACGTTCTACCAGGTCGCAGGCGATGTCATCTACGCGAGAATCGTTATTACCGAACTGCGGGTATTCGCCTTCAATCTTGAAGTCTATCGCCAGGCCGTCTTCATCACGGATAGTGCTAACTTTTGCGTATTTGATAGCGGACAGGGAGTCAGCAGCAACTGACAGACCTGCGATACCACACGCCATGGTGCGATAAACGTCACGGTCATGCAGAGCCATCAGCGATGCTTCGTAGCTGTATTTGTCATGCATGTAGTGAATGATGTTCAGCGCAGTCACGTACTGTTTAGCCAACCAGTCCATGAAGTGATCCATGCGGTCCATGACTTTATCGAAGGTCAGGACTTCATCCATCATTGGTGCTTCTTTAGGACCCACCTGGATTTTCATTTTTTCATCAACGCCGCCGTTGATTGCGTACAACATGGTTTTCGCCAGGTTTGCACGAGCGCCGAAGAACTGCATTTGTTTACCCACAACCATCGGGCTCACACAACAAGCGATGGCATAGTCATCGTTGTTGAAGTCAGGACGCATCAGGTCATCGTTCTCATACTGTACAGATGAGGTATCGATAGACACTTTCGCTGCGTACTTTTTGAAGTTCATTGGCAGTTTTTCAGACCACAGGATGGTCATGTTCGGCTCAGGTGAAGGCCCCATGGTATACAGGGTATTCAGGAAGCGGAAGCTGCTTTTGGTCACCAGAGTACGGCCGTCAACGCCCATACCTGCCAGAGATTCAGTTGCCCAGATTGGGTCACCGGAGAACAGTTCATCATACTCAGGGGTACGCAGGAAACGAACCATACGCAGTTTCATAACCAGATGGTCAATCAGTTCCTGAGCTTGTTCTTCTGTCAGTTTGCCAGCTTTGATATCTCGTTCGATGAACACGTCAAGGAAAGTAGATACGCGGCCGAAGGACATTGCAGCGCCGTTCTGAGATTTAACTGCAGCCAGGTAGCCGAAGTAAGTCCACTGTACAGCTTCCTGTGCGTTAGTCGCAGGACCAGAAATGTCGCAACCGTATTTAGCAGCCATTTCTTTAATCTGGCCCAGTGCACGGTGTTGTTCAGAGATTTCTTCACGTAGCTGGATGGTCATTTCCAGGTTTACGCCATTTTCCAGGTCGTCTTGCAGAGACTGGAATTGTGCGTATTTATCGGCCATCAGGAAGTCGATACCGTACAGTGCAACGCGACGGTAGTCACCGATGATACGGCCACGGCCATATGCATCTGGCAGACCAGTCAGAACACCGGATTTACGGCAGTTCAGGATGTCTTTGGTGTAAACATCAAATACGCCCTGGTTGTGCGTTTTACGATAATCAGTGAAAACTTTCTTCAGCGCTGGATCCAGTTCACGGCCATAAACTTTACATGAACCTTCGACCATTTTGATGCCGCCGAATGGGATCAGAGCACGTTTCAATGGCGCGTCAGTTTGCAGACCAACGATAGTTTCCAGAGATTTATTGATGTAACCGGCATCGTGAGAAGTGATGGTAGAGGCAACGTCAGTATCGAAATCAACCGGAGCCTTAGTGCGGTTCTCCAGTTTGATACCATCCATTACTTTATCCCACAGGGTGGTTGTCGCTTCGGTAGCGCCAGCCAGGAAGGACTCATCACCTTCATACGGTGTGTAGTTCTTCTGAATGAAGTCACGGACGTTTACGCCATTCTGCCATTCACCAGCACTAAAACCTTGCCATGCGTTGGTCAATTTTTCATTGAGCTTGGACATTTTGCACCTACCTTCTAATTTGGATTTCTTTAAAAATCACGAGTAAAACTGTCGTAACAAGACTGCCACGTTGTATCAGTGGTGCTTCTCATCGCGAAGATATATAACCCAGTACGTTAACCCTACCAGCAAACCGCCCCCGATGATGTTACCTATGGTCACAGGGATGAGATTGTCGATGATAAAGTTAGATATGTTCAGTTCTGCGAATTGTGCCGGTGTTGCCCCGACAGCCTGCCAGAATTCTGGTGTCGCAAAGTTTTTCACTACGATGCCTAAAGGGATCATGAACATGTTGGCAATGCTGTGTTCAAAGCCGCTGGCGACGAACATACCCACTGGCAAAATCATGGCGAACATTTTGTCCATCAAGCTACGGCCGGAGTAACTCATCCATACCGCCAGACAAACCATCAGGTTAGCGAGGATCCCAAGACATACGGCTTCGATAAATGTGTGATGCATTTTATGGTCAGCGGTTTGCAAGACATTAAGGCCCCACAAGCCATTATCGACCATGTATTCACCGGAGAACCAAATCAGAGCCACAAAGAATAGGCAGCCAATCAGGTTACCAAAATAGACATTGACCCAATTGCGTGCCAATTGCCCCCAGGTGATACGCCCGCTGGCTTTGGCAATTACGATAAGCACAGTGGAAGTAAACAGGTCGGCACCACACACTACGACCAGCATCAGACCCAGTGAGAAGCAGATGCCCCCGACGAGTTTTGCAAGACCATAAGGTACGGTTCCGGTGCCTGTGGTGGCGGTGATATAAAAAGCAAAAGCAATAGAAATAAAGACGCCAGCAGTAATGGCTAAAAAGAATGTTTTTAACGGCTGTTTGGTGGCTTTATAAACGCCGGCATCTTCAGCAACTTTTGCTGTAGCGGCGGGTAAAATGAGATCGAAGGGGTTGTCAGCTTTCACATTAACTCTCTTATTCAGGGCTATGCACTGCGCAACGAGATACTAGCAAAGCAGTATAACGTAAAAATTGATGTGGATCATACGAGGGGGGTTTTTGGTGGTTTGTAATGAACGACTAAAGGGGTGGTTTAAGA
>NZ_JAFMOS010000248.1 GCF_019049755.1 Rahnella perminowiae | reverse complement strand
CTTGCAGCGTGCACTGTTATTTTAAAAATTACAGTTTGGTATTTTCAACCAAGTTCCAGCCCACAGGGCCTTGTTTGCTGGTTTTGCCATCTGGCTCAACCATATTGGTTTCAAATGACATCTGACCAAATACAAAGCTCAGATTCT
This sequence comes from Rahnella perminowiae, assembly GCF_019049755.1. Classification (GTDB taxonomy): domain Bacteria; phylum Pseudomonadota; class Gammaproteobacteria; order Enterobacterales; family Enterobacteriaceae; genus Rahnella; species Rahnella perminowiae. The sequence goes on along the minus strand of NZ_JAFMOS010000248.1, from coordinate 2,514 downwards.
CACTCGGTATGTCCCCGGCTGAATAAGCATTGAAATTGTAGCTACTCAGTACACAGTTTTTATAGGTCAGTTTGACAGCTTCAACTGGCTTAGAACCCTGGAAGGATACCTTAACCACAGTGATTTGCTTAATATTACTGCCTTCCGCCACCATATTGGATAACTGAGTAGATGTCGTATCCATTACTTTTGAAAATAAGATCGCATCAAAATTCACACCATCGCTGTTTACCTGACCGCTGGCATTATCAATTTTAGCCGCGCAGTAAACACCGAAAGTCATATTCTCAATGGCGATCCAACCTTCATAACCTTTATTACTTACTGTGCCTTTGATACCTTCAATTTGCATAAAAAGCGATTCAGTAGCCATTATATATCCTTATTTTTACGATTAATTATTTATGCACCCGTTGATGCAGGAAGTTCCGCTACCAGACGCAGCGACATGCTGAGCCCTTCAAGCTGGAAATGCGGTTTTAAATACGCCACGGCGCGATAACTGCCCGGAGAACCTGGTACATCAACAACTTCGACCACAGCCTCACGTAACGGATGGCTTGCTTTAATCGTTGGTCCCACATTATCTGAACCCACAACATATTGGTTGATCCAGTTTTGCAGGAAATTCTGGCATTCAGATTTGGACATAAAGCTGCCCACTTTATCGCGCACGATGGATTTTAAATAATGAGCAAAGCGCGACGTTGTCATAATATATTGCAACTGACTTGACAATTTGGCGTTGGCATTCGCCAGTTCAGAATCATATTTGCGCGGTTTATTAGCGGATTGCACAGCGAAGAACGCCGCATAATCTGTACCTTTGCAATAAATGAGGGGAATAAAACCCAGCTCAGCTAATTCTTTTTCGCGACGGTCAGAAATCGCCACTTCTGTCGGGCATTGCATGATTTTTTCGCCGGTCTGCGAAATATAGTTATAAGCTGGCAGTGATTTCACCAAACCGCCGCCTTCAACACCGCGGATTGCAGCACACCAGCCGTATTCTTCAAATGCCTCGACCATACGGCCAGCCAAATCATAAGCCGCGTTTACCCACAAATAGCTGGCGCCATCATTGTTTTCGTCAATTTTTTCTTCGAAATTAAACGCATCTACGGATACAGTTTTTGCCCCATAAGGCAGACGACCAATGACGCGTGGCAGCGTTAAGCCAACATAACGTGAATCGTCACTCTGGCGGAAGGATTTCCAGCGGGCATAGTCAGAGGTTTCGAACAATTTACTCAGGTCACGCGGACGCGGCATTTCCGAGAAGGAACCCATAGCAAACATGCCAGGATTCGCGGCACTGAGGAATGGTGCGTGAGCAGCAGCAGCCACATGTGAAATCTGCTCCAACAGCTGGACATCTTCCGGCATGCAGTCGAATTCAAAATCGCCCACAAACGCTGAATAAGGATCACCGCCAAAGGTACCGTATTCGCTTTCATAAATACTTTTGAATAATGAGGACTGATCGAAGTCGGAAGCAGATTTAAAATCACGCAGTAACTCTTTCTTCGTGCAGTTAAAGACCCGCACTTTGGTATTTTCCGTGACACTGCTTTGCACAAGTTTATGCAGCCCACGCCAGGAAGATTCCATACGTTGGAATTCAGGAGCCTGAATAATTTTACTGACCTGGGAAGACAGCAATTCATCGATGGCGGCAATACGGGCTTCGATGCTACCGACCAAATCATTGGAAACAATGACCGCCCCTGATGCCACCTCTGTAAGAAGATTATCCAGCTGACTTTTTACTTTATTCCGATCGGATTCCCGGCGGATAGCCTGAGTATTATCGATAATCTGATCAAGATAATCACCGGACTGCTCAGCCTGAGCTGTGGCATTCATGACCTGGATATCACTCATTCTGCATCTCCTTTGACAGGTTCTGCGTCTTTCGCCATCCCCTCTAATAACTCCACCAACTGTTCTTTCAGGCGATCATTGCTGGCAGTTCTGTTGCGCAAATCACTCAGTTGCTCACGCAATTCAAGAAGTTTGCGCAACGGTTCAACCTGCATCACCACGTTTTCAGGAGAGAAGTCATCCATAGAGTTGAATTCCAGCGCAATAGCCATCTGGCCTTCTTTTTCGGGTAAAGTACTTTCAACCAGCATTTCCACCGCCGGTTTCATTCCTTCCATAACATTATTAAAGTTGTCTTTATCAATGTGCGTGAAACGGCGGTCGCGCAGAGGCATGTCATCATTAGCAAAATTCCCGATAACCCCCATGACCAGAGGTAATTCTTTTTTCGCTTCAGCACCGCCAACTTCCACGTCGTACGTAATTTGAACGCGAGGGGGACGCGCCTTGCTCAGTTTATATTGTGTATTGCTCACGGATAAATCACCATAATGTTGAAAGAGAGAGTTAATATGGGCGTGATAATAAACAGTAATTATTGGATTTCACATGGCCGATTGCTTACTAATACATTCACTTTTGCTAAAGCTTTTTATTTTCACTTTAAAAAACAAACAAATACAGCATAGC
>NZ_JAFMOS010000249.1 GCF_019049755.1 Rahnella perminowiae | reverse complement strand
CAATGTTCACAGCTTCTTCTTCCGGAAGTTTTGCATAATGATGGAAATAAGAATCAGGATCTGAGAATGCTCCCTGACGGAATTTCAGGAAACGATTAATATACCAACTTTGCAATAATTCTTCAGGGGCATCAACGTATATCGAGAAATCGACAAAGTCAGAAACAAATACATGATGTGGATCATGAGGATAATCCATGCCGCTTTGTAAGACATTAAGCCCTTCAAGGATCAAAATATCTGGCTGCTCAATGACTTTATTGCCCTCCGGTATCACATCATAGATCAGATGCGAATAGACTGGCGCGGTCACATGCCTTGCACCGGATTTAACCTCTGAAACAAAATTCACTAGCTGGTGCATATCATAAGACTGAGGGAATCCTTTTTTCTTCATAATCCCACGCTCCTGAAGCGTCTTGTTGGGATAGAGGAAACCATCAGTTGTAATCAGTTCTACCGAACGGTGCTCGGGCCAACGACTTAATAATGCCTGGAGGACGCGGGCCGTCGTACTTTTACCTACTGCGACACTCCCGGCGATTCCAATGACATAAGGAATTTTCTGTCCATCTGTACCGAGGAACTGCTCAAGCACGGCTTGTCGGCGCAGGTTGGAACTGATGTAAAAATTGAGAAGGCGTGAAAGTGGCAAATATATCTGTGCAACTTCCTCGAGGGATAAATCCTCGTTTATGCCTTTCAGGTTCACCACTTCTGCCTCTTTCAGCGTAAGCGGTACTGAATCACGTAAGGCTGCCCACTGCGCACGATCGAACTGCAGATAAGGAGTTGCCAAAGATGGGTCTCTTTTTTTCATAAGTTAAAGTCTGCCCGTTAGCGCAGGTCAGGAAAGGCGATCACGCCAACTCCAGACAGTAAACCAGCAGCATATTATAGACACCTTAATTTTTGAGGGAGATCTTTTTCTTATAACTTATCGATTTCTTTGATTGAGTTTAAAATTTTTTGAGAAAGTTATGTAAGCGCGGAAAGCCTATGAAAGTGCGGTGAAATGCTCACAGCACAATTTCAAGGCTAAAAGATGGATTGAGATGTGCTGGTAAAAGGTAATAACTGTTTGTAATAGACTACTTCATTTTTTCTGCTGTAACGGGAGAAATCCTGTCTGAGGAGCGCGCAGCGATACCCTTGTGCTCTGTAGAATGCTTCGGCGTCTGAACCTGACTTCATATCTGAAGACAAAATGGTGCAGCGCAGGCTCTGTGCGGTATTTTCCAGCGCACGTAGTAACAGACGACCCACGCCACGCCTTCGTGCTGTAGCGCTGACCAGCAGAGTACTTACTTCGGCCTGATGAGGTAAATCCGGTGAATGGACCAGGATAAGCTGGACGGTACCAATGACGCCTTTTTCATCCCTGGCGATCCAAAGCAATCGTTCATTTTGACTCAGAGCAGGGCATAAATCCTGAAAAGCGTCCTCAGCCTCTCTTTGACCGTTGACACAGGGGAAACCGACAGAAGCATTTGTCCTGTTAGCTTCAATCAATAGTCGCGCGAGTTCCTCTCTGTAAACCGGTAGCGTTGCGGCATTAAGCATGACAATTTTCATTGCGGCACTCCTTCCTATAATAAAACTCGCCTTCGAAAGGAGATATGCAAATATTGCGCCAGTAGAAATAGCTCGGGAATCAGGCCTGACCGACAAAGAAATGCCTCTGGATGTACATTTGTGATGCAAAAGCACATTTATAGTGCATAAATCGAACAGCAGTGCGCTGCGAGGGATTTCTGGCGAGGATGAAGTATAAGTAAGGGGGGCGTATCCATCGCGAACGGGCCTGGAGAAATGACGTTTTTGAATACATTTTGACCCTTTAAACAGCAGGAAAGGAGAAAAAGCTTAGTTTTTGAATAAAACATGAGCGATAACGCAAAACATGCAATTTTTTTGTTGCATACCCTGCAAAGTCTCCATAGAATGCGCAGCACTTGATGCCGGCATAGCTCAGTTGGTAGAGCAACTGACTTGTAATCAGTAGGTCCCGAGTTCGACTCTTGGTGCCGGCACCATTCAAGTACTTAACAATTTAGGTGGGGTTCCCGAGCGGCCAAAGGGAGCAGACTGTAAATCTGCCGTCATCGACTTCGAAGGTTCGAATCCTTCCCCCACCACCATACAAGCCTTAGCAATGAGGCAGCTTGAAATGATAGAGTCGTTTCAAGTGAAGGTGAGGAATTAAGTGTCTCACGTCCTTTTCCCCGTCTTCGAAGTTCTTCAGAAAAATCAGGTAGCCGAGTTCCAGGATGCGGGCATCGTATAATGGCTATTACCTCAGCCTTCCAAGCTGATGATGTGGGTTCGATTCCCACTGCCCGCTCCAAGTATGTGCTGATATAGCTCAGTTGGTAGAGCGCACCCTTGGTAAGGGTGAGGTCGGCAGTTCGAATCTGCCTATCAGCACCACTTCCAAATTCTCCCTCCTGATTTTCTTTCTGTAAACTAATTCGTCAAGCAAATGCTTGGTTGATGTGGTGATACCACCGATTTAACCGTGTCTTAGAGGGACAATCGATGTCTAAAGAAAAATTTGAACGTAACAAACCGCACGTTAACGTTGGTACTATCGGCCATGTTGACCACGGTAAAACTACCCTGACTGCAGCAATCACTACCGTTCTGGCTAAAACCTACGGCGGTTCTGCACGTGCATTCGACCAGATCGATAACGCACCAGAAGAAAAAGCTCGTGGTATCACCA
>NZ_JAFMOS010000250.1 GCF_019049755.1 Rahnella perminowiae | reverse complement strand
GCCACTTAGTTTTATTATTTACGCTTTTTCTTCCCCTGTATCGCTATGAATAACGTTACGATTGCAATATTTCCATGTAATTTTTTCATAACGTAGTGAAGCGGATTCTAAATGATTCATGTCTTCTCTACACCTGCCTGATAGAAGGAGATGCTGAACTAATCATTACGAAACTTAATAAGTCAGTTAACTACTGTTTAAATATCAGCATTGTTTATGTGGTTATCAGGAGTATTCTCCTCGTCAATCATTCAGGTCATACAACCTCTACAGGGAAAAGTGCAATCATGCGCTTACTGGGATTTTTCCTTTTTGCAGTGGCTCTTTTATGCAACACGGCTGTGGCCAGACAGCATACGCCGCCTTCGTCGCAGGATAGTGAACTCATTGAGCAAGGGGATTACACTAACTCAGACGGGCAGGAAATTCACCGTCCGGCGCATACCAAATCGGGAAAAGCGCCCGATGGCGCATCGGCTCAGTGCAGGGATGGAACATACAGTTTCAGTACGCATCGACGGGGTACATGTTCAAGGCACGGCGGGGTGGCGGCCTGGCTGAACTGAATAAAAAAGCCCACCTTTAAGTGGGCTATTCAGGTTTATCAGCAGGTTAAATTGTCCGGTTTAGCCAATCACCAGCCCGGCACCGCGCCGCCGTTAAAGATTTTCTCCGCCGCTTTTGCCACTTCAGGCGACTGATACGATTTCAGAAACTCCTGCACATTTTCCGCATCTTTATTGTCTGGTCGTGAAACCAGAATGTTCACGTACGGCGAATTTTTATCTTCAATAAATACGCTGTCATGCACCGGTGATAACCCGGTTTGCTGGATATAGGTCGTGCTGATGATCGCCACATCAACTTTCGGGTCATCCAGCACGCGCGGTAACTGCGCACCTTCCAGTTCCATAATATTCAGATGATGCGGGTTTGCGGTGATATCCAGCGCCGTCGGCAGCAGGCCTTTGCCCTCTTTCAGGGTGATCAGCTTCTCTTTTTGCAGCAGAAGAAGCGCCCGGCCTAAATTGGTCGGATCGTTAGGGATCGCCACCGTCGCGCCATCTTTCAGCTGATCCACCGTTTTGATTTTTTTCGAGTAACCCGCCATCGGGAACACAAAAGTGTTGCCAACCGCCACCAGATGATAACCGTGGGCTTTATTATCCTGATCAAGGAACGGACGGTGCTGGAAAACGTTCGCATCCAGATCACCATGCTCGGTTGCGTCATTTGGTAATAATGAACCACTGAAACCAACCAGTTCGACATCCAGACCGTATTTATCCTTCGCGACCTTTTTCGCCACTTCCGCCACATCCTGCTCTGCGCCATTAATCACGCCGACTTTGATATGCTTCGTATCGTCACTTTTTTGATCACAACCCGCCAGCAGTAATCCCGCCAGCAATACCACAGCACCCGTGCGTAAATGAGGTAACGTCAGTTTCACTTTTTTTCCTTAAAAAATAACCGCTAATGGACAATGGACTGACTATAGCAGGAGGATTACCGCAGTTTAAAAAACCAATAAAGCACTGCTAAGAAGAAAAAAGTATATAGATGCCCCGCTTAAGTCCGGCTAACCAAAGCTTTTCCTTATATCAGTGATAAAGGGTTTGCTCTCCCTGATACATTTGGGAAAGAGTAGGCAAAACAGAAATCACTGATGAGAACCTGCAAGAATGGAAATTACGGAAGCCGAAGCGCAGCATATTCCTGCGATACAGAAAATTTATGCCTGGCACGTGCTTCATGGAACCGCCTCGTTTGAGACGCAGCCACCGGATGAACGCGAGATGGCGGGTCGTCTGAAGAAAATTAAAGACGCAGGTTTACTCTGGCTGGTAGTTTTGCATGAAGGCGAAGTGAAGGGATATTGCTACCTCGGACATTATCGTGAACGCTATGCGTACCGCCATACACTGGAGGATTCAATCTATATTGATCCTGCTTTTCAGAAGCGCGGCGCGGGGAAAGCCCTGCTTCGCCGGGCGATAGACTGGGCAGAAACCCACGGCTATCGTCAGTTGATCGGTAACGTTGGTGACAGCGAAAATAAAGCCTCAATCAGCTTACATCTCGCTGCCGGTTTTCAGATGAAAGGCACGCTGCATTGCGTTGGATTTAAGCATGGCCGCTGGCTGGACACCGTGTTTATGCAGCGCGCACTGGGAGACGGAAACCAGACCCTGCCCGCACCGGATCACTGACAGGAAATTCCTGCGGGCCTTGTTGCTGCCCGCAGGCGACTGATTACTCAATCGCTAATTTTTCCCGCGTGGTTTTACGTGTCGCGCTGCCGCCCCAGACTTCGTTGTATTCGTAACCGGTCAGATCTTTAATCACCTTACGCGCGGTTTCATCACAATCTTCCTGAGCGCCGCCCAGTTTCAGGCGCGCCGTTTCTTTGATCAGAATTTTATGCGTATCCCGCGTTAGTTTGAATTTGAAAGTCATATAGAAACTGATCGCCAGCAACGCACCGGTGGCGAAGATCATCAGACCGATGATCGCGTGTAACGCACTGACCGGCTGAGCGCCCTGCCCTTTCACAAATCCACATTCTTCCAGCACCAGGCCAACGATCATGATGGCAATCGCGACGGTACTTTTACGGGTAAATACCATGACCCCGGCAAAGATCCCCTCGCGGCGTTTTTTAGTGACTATTTCGTCGACGTCCGGAATAAAGCTGTAAATATTCCATGGGATATAATAAAGCCCTGAACGTCCGAAACCTAATATAACAATTATGGAGGTAAATAGGATTAATG
>NZ_JAFMOS010000251.1 GCF_019049755.1 Rahnella perminowiae | reverse complement strand
GCCCGTCAGTCCACCTGACGGGCTTTTTTAATTGAGCAACACCACTTATCTTTTAGAGTACCGCGACGATGGCTTCACACAGCGGTGCCATGTTTTCGAGTGTAATGCCAGCAACGTTAATACGGCCAGAGTTGACTGCATACACGCCGAACTCATCGCGTAACCGCAATACCTGCTCTTTGGTCAGGCCGCTGAAAGAGAACATCCCGTTCTGATTGATAATAAAGCTGAAATCTTGCTGAGCGCCTTTTTCCTGCAAGGTACTGACGAACAGCTGACGCATACGATGAATACGCAGACGCATATCGCTCAGCTCCTGCTCCCACAGTGTGCGCAAAGCTTCGTTACCCAAAATCGTGGCTACCACCGCAGCACCGTGTGACGGTGGGTTGGAGTAGTTAGCACGGATAACCGATTTCATTTGACTGAAGGCGCGATCGGCGGTTTCTTCATCGGCCGCAACTAATGTACAAGCGCCCACGCGTTCATTGTATAACCCGAAGTTTTTCGAATAAGAGCTGGCGACCAGTAATTCCTTGTGTGTTTCCACGAACAGACGCAGACCGGCCGCATCCTCTTCCAGACCTTTTGCAAAGCCCTGATAAGCGAAATCGAACAACGGTAACCAGCCGTTGCTCACAGACAATTCTGCCAGTTGTGCCCATTGTTCCTGAGTAGGATCGATACCGGTTGGGTTGTGGCAGCAACCGTGGAACAGTACCACGTCGCCTGCTTTAGCTTCGCTCAGACTTTTCAGCATGCCATCGAAATCAAGGCTGTGATTGACGGCATCATAGTAGTGGTATTCCATGACTTCCAGACCTGAAGCAGAGAACACGCCTTTATGGTTCGGCCAGCTTGGATTGCTTACCCACACGCGCCTGGCGCTGGTTTGCGTAGCGATGAAATCTGCTGCGATACGCAGAGCGCCAGTGCCGCCCGGAGTCTGCGCGGTACGTGCCCGTTTATCAGCAATAATCGCGCTGTCCTGGCCAAACAGCAGTTCCTGTGTGCAATGTGCAAAATCAGGCAACCCGTCAATACTCAGATAGGTTTTAGTAGATTCATTTTCCAACAGAAATTGTTCGGCTTTCTTCACGCTGGCCAGAACCGGCGTTTTACCTGTTTCGTCTTTATAAACACCAATCCCCAGATTTATTTTATCTGAGCGATCGTCAGCGCGGAAAAGATCGGTAAGACCCAGAATAGGATCAGCAGGTGCTGCAGTGATTTTTTCAAACATGTCGGAAAATTCCATAGCCTGATATGACGAAAGAGGGCTTCAGGGTAACGCCAGCGCCCCCGTTTGCCAACCGTTTGCGGCAAAAAGAAAGCAGAGTTGTGAGAAGGCGTGGGAGATTAAAATAATTTATGGGCGAGGGTGGAAAAACGATATTTTCAAACATACACAAATGCAAAAGGCAGAGCCGAAGCTCTGCCTTGATATCCACTTTGCTACGCCCGTAAGCGCATCGTTAAGCGATATTAGAACTGGTATTGCAGACCAACACCCACAACATCATCGGTAGAAACACCAGCGGTACGGGTATAGCTGTTGTCGTCCAACAGGTTGATTTTGTAGTCAACATAGGTAGACATGTTTTTGTTGAAGTAGTAGTAAGTACCAACTTCTACGTATTTAACCAAGTCAGCATCACCGCCTGCAAAGCCAGTACCCAACGCATTAAGATCTTTACCTTTGGACTGCAGGTAAGCAATGGAAGGACGCAGGCCGAAATCAAACTGGTATTGCGCTACAACTTCAAAGTTTTGAGTTTTGTTAGCAACTTGGTTGAAGTCTCCGCCATAGATGGTGGTGTTCTCGGATTCACCGTAGAATGCTGCCAGGTACAGGTTGTTAGCGTCATATTTCGCGCCCAATGCATATGCGGAAGCTTTGTCACCGTTACCATCAAGTTTCTGAGAGTTAGTACGGTTAGATGAGAAGTAAGCACCACTTACGCTAACGCCAGAGTTGCCGATAGCATAAGCTACCGAAGAACCCCAACCGTCACCATTCTGGTCTTTAGTTGCACTTCCTGGAACACCCAAGTCGGTACCATCAGCAGCAAAGTCATGGCCATCACGATCGTTTTGGTTTTTGCCCTGGTACTGTACTGCGAAGCTCAGGCCGTCAACCAGACCGAAGAAGTTGCTGTTACGGTAAGTTGCCATGCCATTACCACGACCAATCATGAAGTTGTCGTTGTTCTGGTACATAGTGTCATCGCCATAGATTGGCAATTGGTCGGTGTAGGACATTACGTCGTAGATTACGCCGTAGTTACGACCGTAGTCGAAAGAACCTGCATCACCGAATTTCAGACCTGCGAAGCCCAGACGCGTTTTGTTGCCTTCGTCGCCAGCGCTTTCTGCGTGGTTAGCCTGAACGTTGTATTCCCACTGGCCGTAACCGGTCAGTTGGTCAGTAATTTGAGTTTCGCCTTTGAAGCCGAAACGGACATAGGTCTGGTCGCCATCGTCGCCAGCATTGTCAGAGAAGGTGTGACGGGCGTCAACTTTACCGTACAGATCCAGTTTGTTGCCGTCTTTGTTATAGATCTCAGCTGCATTAGCTGCACCAGCAACTAACAGAGCAGGGATTACCACTGCAAGAATATTGCGCTTCATCATTATTATTACCCTCATTGGTTTTATTTGGACACCTGCCACTGCCTTAAATAATTCTTTACGGAACTATTCGCGAAAGTTTGGTGTCTCCTGTGTCTGAACGCACTATTCCATCCGTGGTGAGCTTAATCCATAGCGAAAATGCTACTAAATTACTAAATATG
>NZ_JAFMOS010000252.1 GCF_019049755.1 Rahnella perminowiae | reverse complement strand
GACAGTAAGAAAGCCTGAAAATATTTCTCCCGAAGAAATCTCAATTGGTATAGTTGCTACTATTTCAAAAAGCTTTGGAGCAACTCATGATGAACTTGTCATCTCAATATCAAGATTGCTTGGATTCAAGTCTACAAGTTTACTGTTAAGATCCAATATAAATGATGCAATCCAAACATTAATTAACTCAAACAAAATAAAATTAGAGAATGGGCTTCTAATTTTGCAGATAGATTGATATTAGCATAGGTACTGTCAACACTAATAAAATTAGTGCGAAGCAGTACTTATTCATTTAATTTCATTGATAAGATTCATATTAAAAGAAGAGTTAATAGCGAAAAGAAAAATGAAATAGTCAATACTACAAACCGGAGGGACTACAGTGCCACTTTGAGCCATGCAGCAGGCATTAAAATACCGCCCAATGAGTTGGTCGGCATTTAGCCGCTAGTGCTAGTTTTGCCAAGACCACTAGTCACTCTGAGAGACTGAGTCGTCACTTTGGCTGATAAGTCTCTCAACTATCGCTCGCCCCTTAGGGGTAATTACATAGAAAGGCATTGCTGGCTTATTGCCTTCAACTATGTTGATCATTCCATCCTCCGCAAGTTTCGCTACATAACGTGGTACCTGCCCAACCCCGCCCAAGCCCCTTATCGAAAGCATCCGATCCAGAGTCATCCAAGTCCATTTTTTCTCATCAGCCATTAAAACCTTGAGAATATCTTGTTCTGCTTTAGTCATCATTTAAACGCATCCGGGTGATAAAGTTGATTATCTCGCAAACCGAATTCCTCAAGTGTTGCTGTGTGGGCGTTATTCCATAAATCATACGCTGCAACACCGTCTGTTGGTTGCCCTGACTCCCATCCTAAATTGCAATATCGTTGAAATTCACGGCATTCATGGGTGAAATAGTTCAAATCTACTGGTGCTGGGGCTAAAGTACCGTCAGAGATCTTTCGTAGCCGGTCAATCATAAAGTCATTAGCACTGTCGGGTTCGAAACGCGAAATATGAAGCTCAACGGTATCAACGCCCGCGTGCGTGATGTTAACACCTTCTGTACTTAGCTTTTCAAGCGGCCCACCGGCCAAGTCAGGATCAAACTCTCGTAGACTTGCAGGCCCTCTTGCTCCCTATATTTTTTCAATGCTCTCTATTTCTTGCATTGACCCCAACCGACCAAGCCCAAAGGCCGCGCCGATAGATGCCAAAGCAATAGCCGATCCTGCTGTTGTTTCATTAAGAACTTGATCGTAACCCGCCGGGGCATCTCTGCTGAGCTGTTTTGGCGTAGCCTTCTATGTTTCCATTGTAGATACCGCCAGCAGCTAATAACCGCCCGGCAGCTTTACTATTGATTGTCTTAGTTGACTGGGCATGTTGAACAGGCGCTGAACCCCAACGCCCGTGATCATATTTCTGAGTTGGAAGGGCTTTTACACCTTGTCTTTCAGCTACGGCGAATTCATAAGCATCCATAGCCTGTCGAATAAACCCTTCGTGGTACAGATAGGCTCTGTCACAAATCAGGTCACCATTTTCATCAACGTAAAACGGGTTTTCGACCCAATTCCATTGCTCAGTGGTATCCACACCCATCAGCCAGCCTAACTGAAGATGCTCTTTTATTGAGTCGTAAATGGGATCCACATACCCGGCCTGTGCCCGTCGCCATATGGGCAGTCCTGAGTAAAGGCGCTCAGGAACACTAAAGGGGCTGAATTTGCTGCGGTAATTTCGCTCATCCAGATCATAGTGGGTTTTAGATTGTTCTAAAGCGTGCTCGGGTGAGCAGATATAGGCGAAGTCTTCTGGGCTGAGTTCCCATTCAATTTCACGGCCTTCGTAGAGTGTAAACATGATGCACCTGCTAATCCTTGCAGTTTGGACTGATCAGATTTTCATCATATTATTTTTTTGAGTTAACCAAAATTATTGTGTTTATATGCCTACATAAAAATTAGTTAGTGAAGTAAATGCATGCATTAAAACCGCCAAAAATAGGGCGATTTATTCAGTATGCCACTTCACTGTCACTTTGGTTTGTGCCGTAGTTGTGTCAGGTCAAGTGTCTGAGCTAATACATTTTAGGGCAGGTCTGTCACTGACCTAATTTTCCACCCTCCCTTATCTCTAACAAAGCAGGCGGCAACCCGTTTCCTGTCTGCCAGTCCAAAGGACATGTAAACGTTTGTGCAAACAGGATCAATAACCACCTTTTCAGCCGTTATATGCTGTAGCCAGTCCTTATCATCAAAGTCCTGAACTTTCGTGAAGTAATCAACATCAATCTCATTGGCCTTGTAGGCTTTCATCAGGATGGCGTATGTCCCGTGCTCTACGTATCCGGAAAGTTTCGGATTCTCCAGCGGGTTTTCAAGGCCACTAACCTGCTGGATGTACCAACGATAAAATATTTCAGCCTGCTGCTGCGGTGTTGTCTCAGCGCGCGCCACACAGGTAAACATCATTGCAGCCAGAATGTATCTGCGCATCACTCACCTCTTCCGCTAAATTTTATAGGCGGGCTGATAATGGCGATAGGCTTCGCCGGGGTACATTGTTCGCTGTTTAAAATCTGAGTACCAGCTTACTCCATCAAAAATAGCGGTATGTCCACAGGGGGGCCTGGTATCGGCTGGATTACCGCAAGGTCCCCTTTTTCGGGTGGGGTGCCGCCTGGCATCTCATGAAATCCGGCCCCCCTTAGTGACCCACCGAAATCATGAGCGTTTGCATGAGAAATGAGAAGCCCACCCTCCTCAATTGCCCTCGCAACATAACGCGCACAATAACCAGTGCTGTGAGGCTGCGCATGTTGCCTTGCCCAGCTTATTGCTTCCTCTTTATTCCATGTCATATTAATC
>NZ_JAFMOS010000253.1 GCF_019049755.1 Rahnella perminowiae | reverse complement strand
ATAATATATAAACGCTCCCTGGTATGGTTGTCATATCTTAAGTTTATCAAGCTAAGCATTACCCAATGCTAAAGACATTAATCTTTCTTAGATTAACGTGGAATTATTACGTCGAGGTAATTATGATCCTTCCAGTAATCATGGCTGGCGGCACCGGTAGCCGTTTGTGGCCAATGTCTCGTGAGCTGTATCCAAAACAATTTCTTCGTTTGCATGGCGATAATTCCATGTTGCAGGAAACGGTCACCCGTTTAAAAGGGCTGGACGTTTCTGAGCCGCTGGTTATTTGTAATGAAGAGCATCGTTTTCTTGTGGCTGAACAATTGCGACAAATAAACCAACTCTCCGACAATATTATTCTTGAACCGGTCGGACGTAATACCGCGCCTGCCATTACCCTGGCCGCCCTGAGTGCCATCGATAATGGTTCTGACCCGCTGTTGCTCGTGCTTGCAGCCGACCATGTTATCGAGTCACCGGATGCCTTCCATCGGGCCGTGCAGAATGCGATACCCTTCGCCGGGCAGGGGAAACTGGTCACGTTTGGCATCGTGCCAACAGGCCCGGAAACCGGCTACGGTTATATACAGCGCGGGACAGAATTCAGCAGCGATGCCGAGCCTGCTTTTGGGGTGCAGCGTTTTGTTGAAAAACCGAATCTGGCCACCGCATTGCAATATCTGGAAAGTGGCGAATATTACTGGAACAGCGGAATGTTCTTGTTCCGCGCCAAACGTTTCCTTGAAGAGATGGCAAAATTCAGGCCGGATATACTCGAAGCGTGTCAGAAAGCGATTGAAACCTCGCATGCCGATGAACAACAGGATTTTATTCGCGTAGATAAAGCGTCTTTTATTTCCTGCCCGGACGAATCTGTTGACTATGCCGTGATGGAAAAAACCACCGATGCGGTTGTTGTTCCGTTAGATGCAGGATGGAATGATGTGGGTTCCTGGTCGGCTCTTTGGGAAGTGAATGATAAAAACGCCGAAGGGAATGCCGTCAATGGCGATGTGTTTACCCATAATGCGAAGAATTGTTATATCAACACCGATGAGAAATTAGTGGCTGCAATCGGTGTGGATAATCTGGTTATTGTCAATACCAAAGATGCCGTTCTGGTCATTGATAAAAACCAGGTGCAGGACGTTAAAAAAGTCGTCGAATATCTGAAGAGTAATAAAAGGCGGGAATACCGTTTGCACCGTGAGTCTTATCGCCCGTGGGGCCGCAACGATAATGTTGTGACTGCACCCCGCTATCAGGTGAACCGGATAACCGTGAAACCGGGCGGTCAGTTCTCATTACAAATGCATCATCACCGCGCGGAGCATTGGGTTATTTTGTCCGGCACCGCCAGAGTCATTCTCGAAGATAAAAATTATTTGCTCACTGAAAATGAATCCACGTTTATCCCTATTGGTGCTCAGCATATGTTAGAGAACCCCGGGAAAATTCCGTTGGAACTTCTGGAAATCCAGTCGGGTTCCTATCTGGAAGATGACGATATTATCCGTATAAAAGATCACTATGGTCGCTGTTAATTTGGGGATGAAATATGTCAGATACATTAACTTGCTTTAAAGCTTACGATATCCGCGGTGAATTAGGCGTCGAATTAAATGAAGATATTGCTTACCGTATAGGGCGTGCTTACGGGGAATATTTAAAACCCAAGAAAATGGTATTGGGCGGCGATGTCCGCTTAACCAGTGAGGCATTAAAACTTGCCCTGGCAAAAGGCTTGCAGGATGCGGGAACGGACGTTGTGGATATCGGGGTAACCGGTACAGAAGAAATCTATTTTGCGACGTCTTATCTGTGCCTTGACGGTGGCATCGAAGTCACGGCCAGCCATAATCCGATGAACTACAATGGCATGAAACTGGTCCGTGAGGATTCCCGTCCGATCAGCGGTGATACTGGCTTACGCGATATACAGACGCTGGCGGAGGCTAATAACTTTGCGCCGGTCGATCAGGCTTCGCGTGGCAGCTATGAGAAAGCCTCGGTGCTGGATGAGTATGTTGATAAGCTGCTCAGCTTTATCAATTTTGAGAATTTTACCCGTCCTTTAAAGCTGGTGTTTAACTCCGGCAACGGTGCGGCCGGCCATGTTGTCGATGCTATCGAACAGCGGTTTATTGCAGCGGGTGTACCGGTTGAATTTATCAAGGTTCATCACGAGGCAGACGGCACATTCCCCAACGGTATTCCTAACCCGCTATTACCGGAGTGCCGCCAGGACACGACGGATGCCATCATTAAGCATAATGCAGATATGGGAATTGCTTTCGACGGAGATTTCGACAGGTGTTTTCTCTTCGACGATGCCGGTAATTTTATCGAAGGTTATTATATCGTTGGTCTGCTTGCCGATGCCTTCCTGGAAAAATATCCCAACTCACGAATTATCCATGACCCGCGCCTGAGCTGGAATACCATTGATATTGTTACCGGTGCAGGCGGCGTACCGGTTATGTCAAAAACCGGGCATGCCTTTATTAAAGAACGTATGCGCCAGGAAGATGCGGTCTATGGCGGTGAGATGAGCGCCCATCATTACTTCCGCGATTTTTATTATTGCGACAGTGGGATGATCCCCTGGTTGCTGGTCGCTGAATTATTGCATCTGAAAGGCAAATCTCTTCGTCAGCTGATTAATGACCGGATCACTGCCTATCCCGCTTCAGGCGAAATTAACAGTTACCTGCAGCAGCCGAAAGAATCCATTGCCCGTGTCCTGGCAATGTATGAAGGCGAGGCGGTAAATGTCGATCACACTGACGGGATCAGCCTGGAGTTTGATGAATGGCGTTTCAATCTCCGCAGCTCTAATACAGAACCGGTTGTACGGTTGAATGTCGAATCCCGCGCAAATACCAAATTAATGC
>NZ_JAFMOS010000254.1 GCF_019049755.1 Rahnella perminowiae | reverse complement strand
TACTAATATCATGTGTGAAGATTAATTTTGGTACATAGAGAAACTTATGGCCATTAAGAACCAGATGATGAGAAAAATAAACATCATCATAATACAAGAAAAGATCATCGTGTATATATTGCGATGCAGAACTCAAAACATCAGCACGAATTACCGTACCTACAAAAGAAAGAGTTACACATGGCTCAACTCTCTCATTATCAGGGATATAGTCTTTTGCATTGAGAAAATATTTAATATTGTCTAACAACGTTTTTGGTAATTTGACAAACGGCATATTCATTTTGCAATTAATGCCATGAGTATCAATGACCCGACAACTTAGCGCCGATGTGCCATCAAGCATGATCTCGCCAAAATTATGAAGCAAATCAGGAGCCGGATAGGCATCGTCGTCATACATAAACACCCATTCGGTGTTTATATGAGCACCAATATACTCAGCCCCTGCTCTAAAACCACCGGCACCGCCGGTGTTTTTAGTCAAAGATAAAACGGTCAACCGGGGTTCTTCAATACTTGCAAGCCAGGAAACCGTGTCATCCGTTGAACAGTTATTGACTATAACAATATTGTCGAAAGGCAGCATCGAAGTGGATAGCCAACATTTTTTCAACTTATCAAGCCGATTAAAAGTGACAATTAATGCTGTCGTATTCATCTAACATCAACCGTGAATACAGGCATAGCATCTGATTCATTGATACATTTCAGATATACTTCGGCGGTTTTCAGGGCTTCCGCAATCGTAACATCCATATCCAGATATCGATAAGTCCCTAAGCGACCAACAAAAGTAATATTTTTTTCCGCTTTAGCAAGGGTTAAATATTTGTCCAGCAGAGCCATTTCACCAACCTGACGGATTGGATAATAAGGGATATCCTCTGGCTCACAACTGCGACTGTATTCCTTATAACAAACCGATCCTTCATGCGACTCCCAAGGGGAGAAATATTTATGCTCGGTTATGCGGGTATAAGGAACATTTTGTTCACAGTAGTTCATCACCGCACATCCTTGATAATCGCCGTTAAAGGTGAATTTCTCAAAATCTAATGTGCGATAACCTAACCGGCCAAATTGATATTGATAGAATGCGTCTAAAGGACCACTATAAAAAACATGATCATAACTGGCCCTTTCATCGAAATTAAATTCGGTTCCTAGCTCCACAGTTATGTTCGGATGCTCAGCCATATTCTTAACCATCTCGGTATACCCGTCTTTGGGCATTCCCTGGTATTTATGGTTAAAATAATTATCATCGTAATTAAATCGTATCGGTAATCTTTTTAAGATCGATGCCGGAAGCTCTGCCGGAGACATTCCCCATTGTTTAATGGTATAGCCTTTGAAAAAAGCTTCATACAACTCTTTCCCAACGAACCTTAATGCCTGTTCTTCGAAGGTTTGAGGATCTGTTATAGAGCTATCTCCCTTTTCCTCAATCAATGCGCGCGCTTCGTTTGGAGAACATGTTTTGCCAAAAAACTGGTTTATGGTATGGAGATTGATAGGTAATGAATACACCTTACCATTATATGTTGCTTTAACCCGGTTGACATAGGGCATCATCACGGAATATTTCTGGATAAATTCCCATACGGATTGGTTATCTGTATGAAATATATGAGGTCCGTAGGTATGCACCATGACCTGAGTATCCTCATCACGAGCATCAAAGCAATTTCCTGCAATATGAGGTCTTTTATCAATAATTCGAACTTTATGACCTTGTTCAGCAAGTTGTCGCCCGATAACGACGCCAGAAAAACCAGCACCTACAATGAGAATATTTTTCTTAGTCATAATTTATACCTTATTAACCTATAACGACACGACGAAATTTATAATAACATTTTGCAATCACAGATCTTCGCTTTGAACCCGCAGGAGCAAAGCGATTAACGTACGGCATTAATTTATTTTTAATTCTTGTTTGTAATAACACCGGTTGCAACGCGATGGCCGTCGACTGGCCAGAATTTTCAGCATCAATCAGGCGGTCATAGACTTCTTTTTCCCAAGGCGTACCTTGAATATTTTTTATGAAATTGTCATAAAAGTCGACTTTATCTGTATTCCAGGGTTTATTTTCACCCGCAAAGTGAATCATTTTAGGATTACGTCGTGCGCTAAGAAATCTCATATACGTAGAGAACTTCAGGTTAGGATAAAATACGTCTGTATGACCATTACCATGGTAAACATTCCATTCCATGGGCAAGAAGTGAACACGGCCATAAAAGACTTTGTTCATTATATCCTGGTCAAGGAACCAGTAGCTTTGCCCTTTCATGGCTGCCATCAATTTTTCGAAAATACTCTCTTTGTTCATTTGATCGATATTGAAGACAATGATTCCTCCCTGGAAATAATTATCAGTATCGGCCATTCCCAGTCTGGTTTTAAGATATTCCTCTGCCGTCTGGACACCCGCGTCTGAACGCGCAATATTACCAAATTTAACAAACCCCTCCATGACAATATCTTGTACGGCAGCAACCAGATTATCACCTAACGGTGTTTCGATGAGTTCAGCGAGATCACTCTCAACTACTGTGTCGGTATCAATGAAAAGTACTTTTTCAAAGTCTGTAAACAGTTTTGGGATGAAAAGCCTGGAATAAGTAGCAGCCGTAAAAGGTGGTCTGATATAAGCATCTTTAATTTCCTTAAATGCATTTATATCGAAATAGCGGACGTTCATATTGGCAGTATGCGTCACCAGATTTTTGACACGTTCTTTATTACGCTGGCTGAGTCCATTATCAAGTATGACAATGTCATAGTTATGATTTGAACTTGAATTCTGAACAATGGAATTAACTAGCGCACCAAGACTCATCGCATAGTTATCATCTGAGCAAATAACTATAGGGATATTTCTCTCACTATAATA
>NZ_JAFMOS010000255.1 GCF_019049755.1 Rahnella perminowiae | reverse complement strand
GCCCGGCGGGGCTTTTCTTATGCTAAGACATGATGTAAACCTCCCCACCGTATTGCGGTGAGGAGGAAAGATCTTATTTCATGCTGGCCACAATCGTTTCAACATTATGCTTAAATGCCTTCACGTACGTTGTCGCGGGTCCCTGCGGACCGGACAATGCTTCAGGGTACAACTCACCGCCGGGTACAGCCCCGCTGGCTGCAGCGATCTGCTTAACCAGTCGCGGGTCGGTCTGATTTTCGATGAAGTAAGTTTTCACTTTCTCCGCTTTAATCTGCTTAATCAGAGAAGCCACTCCGCTGGCACTGGCTTCAGCTTCAGTAGAAAATCCAACAGGCGCCATAAAGCTGACATGATATTCCTGACCAAAATATCCGAAGGCATCATGGCTGGTCAGCACTTTACGTTTTGACTGCGGAATACCGGCAAATTCAGTTTTTGCCCACGCATCCAGCTTTTGCAATTGTTCAATATAGGCAGCGCCGCGCTGACGGAAATAATCCGCATCTTCCGGATCCGCTTTGATCAGTGCATTCATCACGTTAGTGGCATAAATCACGCCATTTGCCATACTGTTCCAGGCGTGTGGATCGGTGATCTGCTTACCGTCTTCTTCCATTTTACGGGAATTTACGCCTTTCGATGCTGTCACCAGATGTCCCTTATAACCCGACGCCGTCACCAGGCGATCGATCCACCCTTCCAGCCCCAGGCCGCTGACAAACACGACATCAGACGCATTGATCGCTTTGCTGTCTTTGGGTGAAGGTTCAAAGCTGTGCGGATCACCGTCCGGCCCGACTAACGTCGTGACTTTCACATGATCACCTCCGACTTCCTGCACGATATTCCCAAGAATTGAAAAACTGGCTACCGCATCGATGGTTTTCGCCATTGCCAGCGGGCTCGACAGCAGGGCAGCTACTGCGAGTGATACAGGTAATACTTTCATCATGTCCCCTTAATTGTGGTACTGCTGCTTAATTTCGCGAAGCTGTTAACATCCCGCCCCGCTTTCCAAATAAAACCGAAATAAAGAAGATAACCGTTGCACTCAGGACAATCGCGGGCCCGGCGGGCAGCGAGGCATAATAAGACCAGATAAGGCCTACGACGCTGGCAATCACACCAATGATCATCGCACTCAGTAAGGTATGAGGAAGGTCACGGGCCCAGAAACGGGCACTGGCAGCAGGTAACATCATCAGCCCCACAGACATCAGAGTGCCGAGGATCTGGAAACCCGCCACCAGATTGAGTACCACCAGCGCCAGGAAAATGCCGTGGATTGCTGCCAGCCATTTCCCGGCACTGACGCGCAGAAACAGCGAATCAAATGACTCAATGACCAGTGCGCGGTAGATGCATGCCAGTACAACTAAAGAAAGGCTGGTGATAATGCCGACCATGATCATGGCGGAGGAATCGATGGCAAGAATTGAGCCGAACAGCACATGTAAAAGGTCAACGCTCGAGCCGCGCAGGGAAACCAGCGTGACCCCCAGCGCCAGAGAGCCCAGATAGAAACCAGCGAAACTGGCGTCTTCTTTTAATTGCGTACGGCGGCTCACCAGTCCGGATAACATCGCAACAGCAAGGCCTGCGATAAAACCGCCAATCCCCATAGCGACCAGCGACATTCCCGAGAGCAGATAGCCAATCGCCGCGCCAGGCAAGACAGCATGCGACAGTGCATCTCCCACCAGACTCATCCGGCGTAATAACAGGAAAACACCCAATGGCGTGGCGCTGATTGATAATGCGATACAGGCAATTAAAGCCCGGCGCATAAAGCCGAATTCAATAAAAGGGTCAGCAAGCAAATGAAAAAGCATCATGAATTCGCGACTCCCGTCGTCAGGGAGAAAGGTTCTGTCGAAATGCAGGCATGTGCCTGATGAGGGAAATGCCCGAGGACATCCGGCGTGCTTCCCCATAAATTCTGCTGCGCACTGAGATAAAGCACATGTGGAAAGTGCCGGGCAACCATCGAAATATCATGCAAAACCGCAATGACAGTTTTGCCTTCCCGATGCCATTGCGCGATAACTTTTAGCAGTAAATCAGTGGTTTGAGTGTCGATACCCGTGAACGGTTCATCGAGCATAATGAGAGGTGCCTGTTGAACCAGTAAGCGGGCAAACAACGTACGTTGTAATTGCCCGCCGGAAAGCAATCCTACAGGCAGGTGCGACATTTCCTTCATGCCCACCGTATGCAGTGCATTATCGACGGCTGTCGCTGACTGTCGGTTTATGCCACCGAATAGCCCGCTTTGCGGCCAACATCCCATTGCAACCAGGTCAAATACACTGATAGGGAAACCGCGATCCAACTCAGCCTGCTGCGGTAAATACGCCAGCCGGGGACGTTTCCCGCCAGTAAAAGTAATATTCCCTGCAACAGCCTGCTGCAAACCGGCCAGTGTTTTGAGAAAGGTGGATTTTCCTGCACCGTTGGCACCGATAACTGCCGTCAGGGAACCAGAACAGAACTGTCCGTTTAGCGGCATGGCTACTGCCAGACGGTCATACCCCACTTCGACATTGTTAACAAAAATCATGGTAATGAAATTGCCCAGTAGATAGCTGCCCATAAAACAGCGAGCACAGCCAGTACAACAATGCAGCGTACCGGCGAAGAAAGTGTAAACAGTGTTTTTGTCATGCGCCCTCCGAAAAGTTATAATATAACATCACAATAAAGCCTCGGTATCAATACAGGAACTGTTTCAGTTTTTTACGGGTACAGATGCAACCGGAGATCTTCGAAGGACGAGGCCCCGGAGTGTAAAAAAAAAGTAAAAAATGATGAGCGAGTTGCAATCCACTTTATAATCAGCAGGTTATGGAATTTTGCTTTAGAATTTTTTTTCTTCCCTCAAAACACATCCTGAGGAAAGTATGCGATAATGAAAAGGAATACGG
>NZ_JAFMOS010000256.1 GCF_019049755.1 Rahnella perminowiae | reverse complement strand
CGCTGATTAGGCGCCGTTTTTTATTTCTAGCTGAGCGAATTACTTTTTGATGCGGATGATCGGGGTTTCGCCCACAGTCACGCTACCCGTCAGTTTAATCAGCTCTTTGATCTCGTCCATGTTAGAGATAACAACCGGAGTCAGAGTAGACTTCGCTTTCTCTTCCAGCAGCGCCAGATCAAACTCGATAACCAAATCGCCTTTCTTAACGCGCTGGCCTTCTTCAGCGATGCGTTTGAAGCCTTCGCCTTTCAGTTCAACGGTGTCGATACCGAAGTGCACGAACAACTCGATGCCACTGTCGGATTCGATTGAGAAAGCATGGTTAGTTTCGAAGATTTTACCGATAGTGCCATCAACCGGAGCAACCATTTTGTTGCCAGCAGGTTTAATAGCAATACCGTCACCTACGATTTTCTCAGCGAAAACAACGTCAGGCACGTCTTCAATATTGACAATTTCACCAGACAGCGGTGCCACAATCTCAATGGTACCTACGTCTTTTTTATCATCAGAAACCAATGATTTCAGTTTATCGAACAAACCCATGATCTTCTCCTAAGCATTAATTTGGGCAGCTTTACCAGCATCGCGCAATTAGCAGAGTGTTTTTTCTTCAATGAACTTGTTAACCAGGTTCATCAACTCTTGCGCCGTAGGTTGGGCCAGGGCCTGGTCTGCCAGCGCTTTCACATCTTCGAAGTTTGTATTGCGAATAATTTTCTTGATGCGTGGGATAGAGATAGCACTCATGCTGAACTCATCTAACCCCATGCCCAATAGAAGAAGTGTAGCACGTTCGTCGCCGGCTAGCTCGCCGCACATCCCTGTCCATTTACCGGCAGCATGAGATGCGTCAATAACTTGTTTAATTAAACCAAGCACAGACGGTGACATTGGGTTGTACAGATGAGAAATCAGCTCGTTACCGCGATCCACTGCCAAAGTATACTGGGTAAGATCGTTTGTACCAATACTGAAGAAATCAACTTCTTTCGCCAGGTGATGCGCAATCACAGCTGCTGCTGGCGTTTCAACCATCACACCCACTTCAATGGTTTCATCGAATGCCTGACCTTTCTCACGCAGTTGTGCTTTCAGCAGTTCAAGTTCTGCTTTCAGTTCACGCACTTCTTCGACTGAAATGATCATCGGGAACATGATGCGCAATTTACCGAAGGCAGAGGCGCGCAGGATGCCTTTCAGCTGATCGTGAAGAATTTCTTTGCGATCAAGGCAGATACGGATTGCGCGCCAACCCAGGAACGGGTTTTCTTCTTTCGGCAGGTTCATGTACGGCAGGTCTTTATCACCGCCGATGTCCATGGTACGTACGATAACCGCCTGTGACCCCATCGCTTCAGCAACGGCTTTGTATGCCTGGAATTGCTCTTCTTCGGTAGGCAGGCTGTCACGGTCCATGAACAGGAATTCTGTACGATACAGGCCGACACCTTCAGCGCCATTACGCTCTGCACCCGCGACGTCGCGCACGGTACCGATGTTGGCACAAACTTCTACCTGATGGCCATCCAGCGTAATAGCCGGTAAGTCTTTCAGCTTAGTCAGTTCGTCTTTTTCACTGATGTACTGGTTCTGAACGGCTTTCAGCTCGTCAATAATGTCTGCTGTCGGATTGACATAGATTTTATTGTTCACGGCATCGAGGATCAGGTAGTCATCATTTTTGACTTGTTTGGTCACGTCGCTGGTGCCCACGATAGCAGGCAGTTCCAGTGAGCGGGCCATGATTGAGGTGTGAGAAGTACGGCCACCCAAATCAGTAATAAAGCCCAGAACCTTGTTCAGGTTCAGCTGTGCAGTTTCTGACGGCGTCAGATCGGTCGCAACCAGGATAACTTCGTCCTGAATGGAGCTCAGATCAACGATGGTCATGTTCAGAATATTGCGCAGCAGGCGTTTGCCGATGTCGCGTACGTCAGCCGCACGTTCTTTCAGGTATTCGTCATCAAGCTCTTCCAGGGCTTTCGCCTGGCCTTCAATGACAGAGAAAGCTGCAGCGTCAGCAGAAGCGTGCTCGTCTTTGATAAGGGCTATGATTTCCTGTTCAAGCTCTTCGTCTTCCAACAACATGATGTGGCCTTCGAAGATGGCTTCTTTCTCTTCACCGAAGGTCTCACCGGCTTTAGTCTTGATCACTTCCAGTTGAGCAGAGGCTTTCGCACGGCCCGTCAGGAAACGTTCAACTTCCTGATCAACGTGATCTGGAGAGATTTTTTTCCGGTTGATGACAATTTCATCTTCTTTCAACAGAAGTGCTTTGCCGAAAGCGATACCGGGAGATACTAAAATGCCTGAAATCATAACCCTACCTTTCTCTTGACTGGTTTAAACTATATAAGAGCGGTTGTTTATTACTCGAGCTCTGCCATCAGTTTTACCAAGTGTTCAACGGCTTTCTGCTCGTCTTCACCTTCAGCTGAGAGGGTCACAACGGTACCTTGGGTCAGGCCCAGAGTTTGCAGTTTGAAAAGGCTTTTAGCACTGGCGCTTTTACCGTTTGAAGTCACGGTGATGTCAGAAGCGAAACCTTTAGCTTCTTTCACGAACTGTGCAGCAGGGCGGGTGTGCAGACCATTAGGAGCGGTAATAGTAACTTCTTGCTGGAACATTGTTGTTTCCCCAACTTATTAAAGTAATGTTGTGGAGCTAAAGTTTAGCTTATGGCCTTCACTTTAGCCTGTAGAGATTAGCGCCTGACTATGGTTCAGGGGCAGGTTCAGATGCAACAGAAAAGAGAAAATAACGCACTCAGCGATAAAACTCTTTGCCCTGGATCCAGGCTTTTTCTGTTATTCCTCCATTATGCCGTCTTTTTCCCTGATGTAACAAATCAGTAAATCGATTCAGCCGGGAAGCGTCATGGAAGCGATTAATTTCGAGCATCGAAATAATTGTCCGGTTAAATACTAAACCTGGCGGGTAAAATCAATGACGAAGTGGTGTAAAGTT
>NZ_JAFMOS010000257.1 GCF_019049755.1 Rahnella perminowiae | reverse complement strand
TTTTAACAGTATGTAAAACATGAACATTCTGTGCCTTTTTATTAAAGCCTTAATCTGTGCTGCCGATAACTTCCCTGTTATTTAAAACTCCAATAACACATTTCACTTAAGACCGTTATTTTTGCTAAATATTCTTAAATTTAAGTAGGTTAGAAGCAAAATTTGGCGAAGTGAGAATTTTCTTATGCTAACGTTTCACAAGCACACCACAGCAAAAATGCGTCGGGAACAGGCGCACTATTTAGCCGGACTCTGATTTGGACGGACCCCGTGCAGAGACGGCCAGCTATCAGGCAAATAATATGAGTGAAGATTCTGATGTACTTTATCGATTGCTGGTTCAGCGCGTAGAAGACTACGCCATTTACATGCTGACGCCCGATGGCCATATTGCGAACTGGAATGCCGGTGCGCAGCGGGCAAAAGGTTATACGCCAGAAGAAGTTGTCGGTAAGCATTTTTCCTGTTTTTACACCGAAGAAGACCGACAAAACGGATGGCCACAACGCGGGCTGGAAACAGCACGTTCCACCGGCCGTTACGAATCCGAAGGCTGGCGACAGCGCAAAGACGGCACGCGCTTCTGGGCGCACATCATTATTGAAGCCTTGCGCGAAGCCGGGGAGATCATCGGATTTGCCAAAATCACCCGTGATATCACGGAGCGTCGCGAAACGGAACAGGCACTGTTACAGGCCAAAGAACTGGCCGAATCCAACAGCGAACAACTGTCGTCTTTATCACAGTTCCTTAATACCGTG
Organism: Rahnella perminowiae; assembly: GCF_019049755.1. Taxonomy (GTDB): domain Bacteria; phylum Pseudomonadota; class Gammaproteobacteria; order Enterobacterales; family Enterobacteriaceae; genus Rahnella; species Rahnella perminowiae. The sequence goes on along the minus strand of NZ_JAFMOS010000257.1, from coordinate 2,240 downwards.
ATCGCGAATATCCCCTCCTCGGTGATTGTCGAGAATGCTGTCTCACGTGAAATTCTGCTGGTCAACCGCCAGGCAGAGCGTCTGCTGGGGATCCCCCGCGATAAAATGCTCGGCAAGCGCCCGCAGGATTGTATGGGTGTCGGGCTGAGCACTTTTATTAATAAACAGTCGGATGAATGTCTGCGTGCAGAAGGCGTACACCGCAGCGAGCAGCAATTGCTGACCGCCATTGGCGACCGGACATTGCAGACCACCAGTTCAGTGATCCGCGGGCACGATCCGCAGACCAGTTACGTTATGATGATTGCCGATGACGTGACAGATCAACAGGCCGCGCATGCCCGTATTCATCACATGGCGCATCATGATAATCTGACCAGCCTGCCGAACCGTATCCTGTTCAGCCAGCGCCTCAACGAGGCGTTGCAGCGCGACAGCTATACGCAAAGCCATACTGCCACACTGTGCCTGGATCTCGATAATTTCAAGAATGTGAATGACGCGCTTGGCCATCAGATTGGTGATGAGCTGCTGCGTGCAATTGCCAAACGTCTGCGCATGACGCTGCGCGATGACGACACACTGGCGCGCATCGGCGGTGATGAATTTGCCGTGGTGCTGCCGGGGCTGAAAGACATTTCCGCCGCACATCAGATTTCCAAACGTCTGATTGAATCGGTACGTCCTCCGGTGATCATCGACGGCCATTCACTGACCGTCGGCCTGAGCATCGGTATTGCGCTCGCCGGTTCGGCGCAAAGCACCCCGGATCAACTGCTGCGTCGTGCGGATATGGCATTATATGAAGCCAAACGTAACGGCCGTAACCGTTACGAAGATTTCCGCCTTGAGATGGATGCCGCCGCGCGCAAACGCCGTGTGGTGGAAATGGATTTACGCGACGCCATTACCTGTAATCAGTTACGTCTTTACTACCAGCCGATTACTGATGCCCGTCACGATGCGGTGATAGGTTACGAGGCGCTGATGCGCTGGCATCACCCGGAAAACGGGCTGATCATGCCGGTCGATTTCATTCCGATTGCCGAAGAAACAGGGCTGATCCACAGTCTGGGTTCCTTTGCCTTGCACGAAGCCTGCCGCGAAGCCGCCACCTGGAAAGACAATCAGACGATTGCCGTTAACCTTTCGCCAGTACAGTTCAAAAACAGCGGCCTGGTGTCGGTGGTGGAATCAGCACTGGAAGCCTCGGGTCTGGATCCGTCACGTCTGGAAGTAGAAATCACGGAATCGGTACTGCTCGACAATACGCTCGGTAATATCAGCACATTGAGAAAACTCAAATCGCTGGGTGTACGGATTGCGCTGGACGATTTCGGCACCGGTTATTCATCGCTGAGTTATCTGCGGTCATTCCCGTTCGACAAAATCAAAATTGACCGGTCATTCATTAACGACATGCATGACAGCCGCGAAGCCCTGGCGATCATCCGTGCCATCACCGGCATGAGCCGCAGCCTTGATATTCAGACCACGGCAGAAGGTGTGGAAACTGATGAGCAGTTCCGGCGTCTGAAAGAAGAAGGTTGTACGTTGTTCCAGGGATACTTCTTCGGACGACCTCAACCCTCAGAGTTACGACTAACCGGGTTTGCACCCCTCTGATGATAGTTATTAGACACGGGTTTTGTCGGGAGTGATCGGGGGAACAGCGGTATATAAACCTGTTATTTCTGACGATAACCCCAAACAAAGACCGCGGGTTGCCACCCACACTGGCCCTAAGAGGCGCCTGTCGCCGCGCCTCTTAGGAATCTCCGGCTCTTTCACAGCGCGCTCCGCTCGCTGGCTATGTTTCAGGTATCTCAGCGACAGGCTGGAAATCTTGCCGCTGCGCGGTGCCTTCACCCGGTCCTGGAGCCTCTGGTCTCCAGGCCGCTCCATTCAGCAAGATTTCTGAATCGCCCGCACGATCTTAAATTCAAAGGCGGATTATTTTGGGTTTTGCCCTGCACGCTCCCTGCGAAAACCTGACCAGTAGTCACAAACTGGCAGACGAAACCACTGCCCGCATCCTCTCCGGCCTGCGAATTATTCCTTAATACCCCGCCCGGGCCTTTCCTTCTTTGGTGAAGCAACGATATAGCGAACCATTAGCTAAGTTATTCCGCTTATTTGATCGACTTCTCATACCGATAAATCACGCACCATTACGATCCGTTAACATTATTTTAACGCACTACGCTTGTGCATATCAGCTAAATATCAATGTCTTATAA
>NZ_JAFMOS010000609.1 GCF_019049755.1 Rahnella perminowiae | reverse complement strand
CATTGTAAGCCAACGATCTTTTATAAAGTTTATCTGATACAAAAAGATATTTGCTCCCTCTTACACCGTCTTCTAGTAAGGAGACAACAAGATCAAAAAAAGCTTTCACATCAGACACAGGACCAATTTCGGCCAATGTCATCGCTGCATGAATTCCAACATTTCTCATTCTGTTTTAAACCTGATAGAGGATGGGGTGATTGCACCGTTTGATTTATCGACGATACCTTTAACTATTTTTACTCTTTCCGTAGCTGAAACATTTTGACCACGAATGTCGATCACAATATCCTGCCGCATTCCCTCTGGCAGATTCTTCTGTCGTTCAACAGCCTGCTTCGAAACATTATTGATCAAACCACTTTGATTTTTCTCAATATTATAATTTTTTACTTCAACGCTACAGATATTTCCCTGGCACCAGTCAGGGCGGACGCTGCCTTTAGTACCGTAAGGAACTTCTTTGCCGTCTTTGAAGGTTACCTGTTCGCGCCAGCCTTCGCCAAGATCTTTGCCTACATCGATTTCAGATTGCCTGTGACCTGGGCGCACTACAGTTTCAATCTCATCGCTGGCTTTGTTGATCAGCTTCGAAGCTTCAGCAACATCTCCTTTAGCCAGCGCTTTCTCTGCCGCTTTCAGTACGCCTGCTGCAACACGCTCTCCGGGTATCAGGGAAGCGGCCACGTTGAGATAATCCAGTGCTGACTGTGCCTCGGCTACACTTTTTATAGTACCCACCACCGGCACAAAATCCGCCCCGGTCAGCAGGACATCTTTAAGACTCTCACGACGCTCCGTATACATTTTCACTGAGCAGGCCTCTGCACTCAACCCACTGCAGTTTTCTTTCTTATAACGTTCGTTTTCCGCCTCAACGTACTCACCGGCCTTCTGCTCCAGCGTCTTGCCTTCAAACTGTGCCTGAGCTATATCGCTCAGCGCATTATTCTCCACCGAGTTCTTACCCGCCTGCGCTCCCGCAACAGCATCGGCCGTACCGTCTCCGGTCACGCCGCCCGCAAGGCCAGCTGCCAGCGTGCCCAGCGCACTGATGGTCTGTTTCTCCGTCTCCGTCAGCTCACTGACTGCCTTGCCCGGATACAACTGATTCATCACCAGTTGCGCCATCAGTTCACCGCTTACCGCTCCGGCAGCGCCTGCCATTCCACTGTTACCAGCAGCATACGACGTTACCGCACCGACAACCGCATGCGCCATAGCCTGGGCTTCTGGATTGCCCTCGGTCAGTTTATGGATCTGTTCAGCAAGATATGGTGATGCTGCGCCACTGATAGCCTGCCCGATATTGCCACCCGCCAGCCCCTGAATTGCCGCCGTTGCGGCCTGAATTCCCTGCTGCAGGCTGCTGCCCGTGCCATAAGGTGACATCGCAGTGTCATAAGCCTGCTTCGCTATCTGTTCGTCCGTCGGGTTCGGGTTACCTTTACCGGCTAGTTGTTCTTTAGCCGCCTGAAGTGCTGCCGGGTCTTTTTTAGCTTTTTCCCCGGCTATCTGCCCCTGCGTCCTGGCAATATCCCCGACCTGTACCCCGATTTCTCCAATCAGCTGCGCCTCTTTCAGCCGCTGCTGCTCCTTCTCTTTATCAAAAATAGGGGAGAGGGTCTGATTGGCGTGCTCGACGTCGCGGCTCAGCTCACCCACGTCTTGCTTCTGATTGTCCTTATCGCGGATGGTTATCGTGCCTTCACTTACCGCTGATTTCGTTTTTGAGCTATCGCTTCCGCTGCCATTAACGCCAACCAGCAGGCCATTGGCCATATTCCCCACGAACTGCCCGCCGATGTTTCCACCCGAGCTCATCCCAACGCTTTGATGTTCGACTTCATATTCAGCGCTGTTATGGATATCGCTGAACCCTAGCGTGCCGGTGTCGAGTTTGTTCAGGCTGGTATCCGCCGTTGAGCCGATAACCGCACCGTTAAGCTGCGTGTGCTCACCGACGGTAATATCAAAGCCGCCCTGACCGGCAAAGATACCCGTTTGCTCCTGCACACTCTCGTAAGTGCTGTGCATTTTGTCCCGGCTCAGGTTAAGCGAACCGCTGCCGCCGCTCATGCTCACACTGCCGCCCGCGCTGGCGTTCTGCTGCTTCGAGTCGTAGTTGTCGGTATCCTGCTCGCTGGTCAGGGTCAGGTTACGCCCCACGTCCAGCGTGACTTTTTCGCCATTGACCTGCGCGCCGGTCAGCGTCGTGTCGCGACCGCTGCTGATGGTCAGGTTATTCCCGGCATTGACGGTGGTTTCATTATGACTGGTGCCGTTGCCGGTCTCAGAGCCTTTGCCTTTATTGGCGCTGGCGTTCAGCGACAGTCCATTCGCCCCCTGACCGAAGTTAATGCCCACGCCCACTGACGCGCCGTGGCTTTCATTTTTGCCTTCAAGCGTTTCGCTGTTCAACCCGGAGGAAAGGTTCACGTCCCGCGCTGCACTCAGGTCCACATCTTTCCCTGCCTGCAGCTGGCTGCCCTGAACGTTAATGTCGGTTTCGGTCGCGTGAATGTTAAGGTTATTGCCCGCCGTAAGCTGGCTGCCCTGGCTCTGGTTCTGCGTGCTGGTCTGCGTTGATTTGGACGACTGGCTGCCGTAAGAGAGGTTGACACCTATCATGCTGCCTTCACTGCCGCCCGCTTCAGCCAGAGATGCCGCCTGCGCGGCCTGTACGCCGCTGAGCGCCGATTTCATTCCCTGCAGGGCGGCCAGACGACCGCTGCTTTCCGTACTGGCATCGTTGGCGCTCGACACCGCCGTATTAATCGCGCTGCCCACCGTACCGGACAGGGCCAGCGTCAGGCCGCTCTGTTTTTGTTCCACCGTGTGCGTCTGCGAACTCTGGTTATCTGCCGCCAGAATGTTCACGTCTTTACCGGTCAGGTTCAGATCTTTTCCTGCCAGCACGTCTGAGCCTTTCACGGTCAGCCCATTACCGGCCGACAGATTAACATTGCCCTGCGTGCTGCCGACGGTGCTGCCCTTGCTGCTCAGGGTTTTGCCATCGTCGGTAGTTTTCAGGCTGTGGGTTCCTATGCTCACGCCAATGCCACCGGTGCCGGAAAGACCCGATTTTTTCTCGCTGTAGAGGTGTGATTCTTGCTGCGCAGTGGTAGCTGCCTGAATGTTTAGGTCGTTGCCTGCGGCAAGGCTGACATCCTGTGTACCGACCACGTTGCTGCCGGTGACGTTCAGGTCATGCCCGGCCTTCACGTTTACGCTGTCTCCGCTCAGTTGGCTGCCGCTGGCGGTCTGGTTATTGAAGCTGTCCCGCACTTCGGTGGTGGTTTTCGAGCCAAGGCTGCTGCTGCCGGTGGCTTTATAATGCTGATCGAAGGTCTCAGTATCGGTGCCGTGCTGAATGCTGATGTCATTGCCTGCGGCCACGTTGAGCTGCTGGCCGGCGGAGATATTACCTGCCGTCACATTCACATTATTTCCGGCGACCATTTGTACATCACCCGCGCCAATCACCTCACTGCCAACCATCTGGCTGCTTGACTGATGCAGCCAGTTATCTCCCCAGTTGAGGTTATCCGTGCTGCCGGTGGTCACCGTGTTCAGATTGAGGTCACGGCCTGCTACAACGGATGTCATGCCTCCATCGCCACTATTGATAACCTGCGCACCCGTCAGGTTGACATCGCGACCGGCCTGCAAGGCGAGGGTGCCATCCGGTTGCTGAACGTAGAAACCGGCCACGCGGTCAATGGTGTTGCGGGCAAAGTCGCCACCGGCACTCTCTGCGCTGCGCGTGGTGGTGAGGGCGTTAATGTCGCGACCGGCAAGAACGGACAGACTCTCGTTGCCCGAGAGCATGCCGCCCACATTGTTGATGTCCGTGCGCGCCTGCACGGCGACATCATTCCCCTGGATAAGCCCACCCAGATTATTGATATTGTCGGCCAGGATTTGGGTGTTTTGCTGTCCGGTGATCCGGCCGCTGTTAGTCAGATCGCCACTCAGGTTCAGACTGACATTTTTACCGGCCAGCAGTGCGCCGCTGCCATCCACATCACCTGCATGAACCATGGCGTACACCTGCGGTACCAGCACCTGTTGCGTGCTGCCATCGGCAAGCCGGACGGTTTGCGCGACCATCCAGACCATGTCGCCGGTCATATGGCTCATCTGTTCGGCGGTCAGCGCTACGCCCAACGTCAGGTTATATTTTTGACCAAAGGCGATGCCCTCATTCATCAACGCTTTGTACTGTTCCTCATCATTTTGCGCACCCTTAAGATAGCGCTGTCCCGTCAGGGCAATGACCTGTTCTCGGATAAGTCGCTGCTCGTAATACCCGTCGCCCAGGCGTTTAAGCACATTGTCAGTATTGCGGGTAAAGGCATCCATCATGTAATCGGAGCCCAGCCATTTTTTCTGGTCAGTAAAGCGCGGATCGGTTTCGACCAGGTAAGGGCTGGTACTTTCCGGATGCGTCCGGAACAGGCTGTTATCCGGCAGGCGGGTGTTTGGCCCGATGGCGCGAACAACGCTTTCCGAACTCCCGGTTTTCACTTCAAATGTTTTACCGGCGGGCAGGGTAATAGCACCCGATGGCACGGACTGCAGGCTACCCGCGTTCGGCCCGGCATTCGGCATAATGTTCAGACTGTCTGCACTTTGAATATTGCCGTTAATATCACCGTTCTGGTGATCCGCAATGCTCAACCCACTGCCTTGCCCCTGAGTATATTCCTGCACCGTGCTGGGTTTAAGGGTGATGGCCTGGATCACCGTCGGCGGGACGTAATCTCTGGTATCAACGTTTGAAGAATCGCCACCTTTGCTTTGATGACGGGAATAGAAAACGGCTTTGCCGACATCGTTGGTCTGCCGGTTGGCTTCGACCTCCACGTTATTGACGGTGGTTCCCTGAAGTGCCAGTGCGCCACCGGCCACAATCTGGCTCTTGTCGTTGAGAACATCATTGGCATTGATGCTGAGGTTGCCACCCGCAATAATCTTCGCCGGGTCTGTTTCTTTGACCCGGTCTTCCGTGATGGTACGGGTGTAGGCGTAGTGGGTGAAGCGGTCACCGTCGGTGGTGTGACAGATAACGCCTTCAATACAAAGAATATTAACCTCATCCTGATAGATGTAGATGGTGTAATCTTTGTCGTTATAGCGCACGCCATTTTTCAGACGAGAGACCTCATACTCAGAAATGTCTTCCTGAGAAACCAGTACATTCTCCAGTGAGAAGTGGTCATTGATATTGTTGATGCTGGCAATGTTCAGCGCCATATCCCCCGCAGATTCGAGGGTCGCGCTGTGGTTGTTCAGCGTCGTGGCCTGACCGGTGGCCTGCCAGTCACCATTGAGCGCGCCGCCGACGGCCATCAGACCGTCGCTGTAGATCAGTGCATGATCGCGGTTATTGATGGTAGCCGCGCCGATATCCAGCCGCTGCCGTGCCGCAATAGTCGCTGCCTGCCCATTCTCCGCCAGGTTGTTCAGCGTGCCCGCGCTAATGGCCAGCGCGTCACCGTAGATGCGCCCGCTGCCGATATTACTGACGGTCTGTCCGTTGATGCGGGTGTAAAAACCGTCAATAAGCCCGTAGTTGGTGACCGTCTGCGCCGCATTCACCTGCGTGGTGCCTGCGTTGATTTCTGCCGCCGTGCCATTGAATATGTTATTTGCCGACAAGGTGAGGGCGCTGCCAGCCTGGATCAATGACTGGTTGGTCAGATTGCCTTGTGTCGTCAGACTCAGATTGTTATTGGCCTGGAGGCTGCCGGTGTTGAGGAAGTCCTGCGCCAGATTGAGCGTCAGGTCGCCCAGCGATAAGAGTTTACCGTCTCCGGTCATTGCGTCGCCGGACAGGCGGATAAGTTTGCCCGCCTCAATATCCCCGGCGCTGTTAATAATTTGCTGAGCCTGTGCGTCCAGATTGTTTTGCGAACTGAGCAGGCCGGTGCTGTTATTGAGTACGCCGCCGAGGTTCAGGTTCAGGCCGTCATCGGCCAGCATTTGCCCGTTACTGTTGTCCAGATCGGTGCCATTGAGAGTCAGCGTGTTGCCCTGGATCCCCAGCCCTGCGGCGCGGGTATTTTGATTGAGCACTTGTACTGCGTTGAGGGTGACATTGGCTGCACCATGGATGAGGCCTGCACCGTTATCAATCACCGATTGCGCCGCGCTGAGAACCATATCCCCCAGTGACTGGATTTGTCCCTGACGATTATTAATGTCGCCCGCCGTAAGATTCAGCGCACCTTTGCTGGCGATGTGCCCCTGCTGGCTGTTATCGAAAGCGGCAGTGGTGAGTGACATTGCACCGCCGGATGCCAGCAATCCCTGCTGGTTATTCAGGCTGGCAGTGTCGAGGGTCAGTGCGTCCTGCGCGCTCAGCGTGCCTCCCAGATTGGTCAGCGCAAAACCCTGCGTATTCCACTGTAATTTTTGCCCGGACTGTAATGTGCCCCATTGATTGTCCAGCGCGTAGCTCATGGCAACGATATCGCCCAGCGCCACAATCTGCCCCTGCTGATTATTTACATTCTCCGCACTGAGGGTCATTTGCCCGTTGCCAATCATCGCGCCTTGCTGATTGTCCAGCGCACCGGCTTTTACGGTCAGATTGCCCTGGCTGGTGATGCCGCCCGTGCTGCCGCTGCGGTTGTTACTCAGGGTTGCTCCCTGCGTATCCATCAGCAGATTTTTAGCGCTCTGGATAAGCCCGCCATCGTTGTTTTGCAGGCCGCGGTTGGTCAGTGAAAGATCGCCCAGTGCGGAGATCTGACCGCCATTATTATTGAGCAAAGACGTTTGCAGCGAGGTATCGCCGCCGCCCACAACTTTGCCACTTTGATTGTCGAATTCGCCGCTGTCTGCCGACAACATCCCCGTGGCAATAATTTGCCCCAATGAGGTGTTATCGATGCGCTGGCCGTGGGTATTCAGCGTTAATGTTTCGCCGGATTGCACCAGGCCGCCCTGATTGTTGAGCGTGCCGCTGCTCAGGGAAAGAGCCTTATCGGCCAGCCATTTTCCCGCCTGATTATTCACATTGCCGGCGGTGGCCGTCAGTGATTGCGCCGCAATTTGCCCGTTGTGGTTATCGATATCACCCGTCGCAAGTTGCATGCTGCCTGCGCTGATGATGCCGCCCTGAGAACCGCTGTCAGCATTAAGTACGGCTGCGCTCCGGCTATTGAGATTTAACTCAGCCCCTGACTGGATCAGGCCGCCGCTATTATCCACCGCGCCGCTCAGTGAGGTTAAATTCCCACCGGCAGCGATAATGCCAGCGCGGTTGTTGAGTGCGCCGCCGAGCGTCAGTTGCAGGTTATTTTGATCAGCTGCAATCAGCCGCCCTTGTTGGTTATTCAACTGCGCGGCGCTAAGGGACAATGGGCCTTTTGAAGTGACAGCACCATCCAGGTTATCGAACAGGCCGGTGACGTTCAGATTCATCGGCCCGCTGCCGCTTTGCGTCATCTGACCTGAGTGGTGTGAAACCGTATCAGCATTCAGCGTAATTCCTGCTGCCTGCGTCACCGCATTATCAAGGTTCAGGGCCGAACCGTTCAGGTCTAATGCACCGTTGCTGACCAACGTGCCCTGTGCGCCGTCCATCTGGCCGGTGTTAACCGTAAGCTGGCCGTCTCCGGCATGCAAAATTGTTCCCTGCTGGTTGTCCAGCGTGGCGCTGGTTAAGGTCAGATTTTTGCTGTTACTGGCGAGTGTGCCTTCACGGTTGTTAATCCCCCCGTCATGAGAGAGCTGCAGGTCCTGTTGCCCCAGCTGCTGCACCGTGCCTTTCTGGTTCGAAAGGCGGTTCGCTGTCAGGTTAAGCTGATCGGCGGCGATCTTGCCACCGTCGTTATTGAGCATTCTTTCTGTGCTGGCTGTCAGCTGATGCGTGGCGGAAAGATTGCCATTCGCTGTGCTGATATCACCGGTGCTGGCCTGCAACGTAATCGTGTCGCCATAGGTCTGGCTGCCGCTGAGATCAACGGACGTGGCACCGGCGTTCAGCTGGCCAGCGGCCATATTCTGCCCGCTGGCCTTTAATTCACCACGGCTGGTCAGCGTTAAATTCCCGGACGATGCCAGCTTGCCGTCGCTGGCAACACCGGCCGCGAGCACGCTCTGCGCGCCGCTGTTAATATTGCCTGCCGAAATGCGGGTGTCTGCGCCTGCGGCAATAAGGCCGGTGTTACTGAGGCTTGCCGGGCTTGTGATATCCGTATTACCTGCCGCATAAACTTTGCCCTTGTTATCCACCGTCGCCGATGCGGCCAACTGGATATTTTGCGACGCATTAATGGCGCCGCTGTTGGTCAGCGTGCCGTCGGCATTGACCACCACATCACCGGCCGACGCGCCCAGCGCCCCGGCGTTATGCACACCGACGCCGGATTCAGTACCCATCAGGCGAATTTTGTTGGCATACATACCACCAAGCTGAGAAACGTCAACGGCAAGCTGTGGGCGGACACTGCCGTCATCCGCTTTTTTATCAATGCGCTGGTGCGTAGCATCGACCTGATTACGCCCGGTCGTCACGTTCAGTTCCTTCGCCCAGATACCGGCGTTCACTTTAACGGCGCGTGAAATCAGATCGGTGCTGTCCTGCTGGCTGCTATCCAGCCCGTTGCCCTGAATAACAATTTCGCCCCGGTCAACGTTGTATCCCGTCAACTGACCATTACTCATCTGCACCTGACCGGTGGTCAGCGTGGCGCGGTTCGCGTTAATAAAGCCGCAGCCGTTACAGGTAATGCCCGAGGGGTTGGCAATCACCACCTGCGCCTTTCGCCCGGCGACTTCAATAAAGCCGTTCAGTTGGCTGGGGTCGCGTGCATTCACTTCATTGAGAATGACCTTCGCTTCGCCCTTTGCCAGCCACGGGTTGCCGTTAACCATTCCCGCAATTTGCGTTTGGGCGTTGGCGTGGGAGTTATTGAGCACCACGCCTTTTTTATCCACATCGAACTGGCTGTAGACGTTGCGTGACACCCCGGCCGCGCTGGGGGTCTGGATATTGACCTGAGGGGTACCGTTGGCGCTGTTAATAATGGTCGGCTGCTGGCCGCCCGGCGCACTGCCATCGGCGACGATCCCCGCCTGAACCGGCTGGACCGCACCCAGCGCCAGCAGTAAGGCAAAACACACGCCATGAAATTTACCAATCAATTGGCTGAGGGTATGACCGGTCCCGGATGAGGACGACGACGCGCCTGCCCGGCCTGAACCGGCAATATCCGCCACGACCATTAACAGGCCGCGTGCTTTGTTGAAAACAATACGATAGAGATTCTTATTCATGACAGCGTCCTTACTGGCATTTCGATAACAGGCACAGACAGTGGATGTGCATCACGCCAGGCTCTGGCCTGTTGATGACTGACACGGTCGCCTTTGAAATTGATGACCCGCTGGCCTTTTTCAGCACCACGATGATAGAGCGCCCGGAAGCAGCGTTCGGGAAAAAGGGTACTGCAGACCAGGCGACGCATGGCCACCGTGTCGCCAAAAGGCGCGATCCAGTCACGGATCCACATACGTTCGCCGCTGGCCCAGTCACGATCCTGCACGCTGATCGCCGGTTGTGTCAGGTAGCGCTGCTCGGCGATGTCGTCCAGCCACATCCAGCTTAAGAAAAACAGCGGCTTCGCGTCGCGGCTGACTAAGGCATATTGCTGCCTTTTAATGATGGGCAGAAGCACCGTCGGCAGCGCATGCAGAGGCAAGTCGCGATGCTGAGCCGAGTGCATCCATAACCAGACGGCAGCACCGAAAACTTCAGCTTCACTCATCTCCCCACCAATGATCATGGGTGAATGAACGTCATAAGGCCCTGTTTGCATCCCTGCCTCTCAATACTGCCAGTTGAGGTTAAAGCCCAGCGAAACCGGATCGGTGCTAAAGCCGTCGGGTTTGGAGAAAGGCACGGCGGCAAACAGGTCATAACCGGTTTTAAATGCCGAACCGCGAATACCGATAGCGCCTCCGGCCAGGTGGTTGCCCACCAGATATTGCGTGCCATTGCCGCCGACTTCGCCATAGTCAACGCCCAGATAAAGTTCCTGCGCCGGAACCGGCGTAGCCCAGGCGATATCATTACGCACGAACCAGCCACGATCGGCGTTCAGTGTGCGCTCGCCGTCAAAACCGCGCACCGTCCAGCGGTTGCCGATAGCAAACTGATCCTGTGGCGTCAGCGGTGTATTGCTGAACTGACGCTGGTATTGCACGTTGTAATGGAATTTTTGGTTAGCCAGCGCAAAGGGGATATCGAGCTGAGACGAAATTTGTACGATTTTGCTCAGTGCCGTGGCATCGCCGAAATTTTCTTCCGGCGCAGGCATTGCACCAAACCAGCGGGTGCCGCGCTGATAGCTGATGCCCGCATCCAGGGTGGCCTGAGCAATATAGTGACGATGTTGCAGACCGACGCGCCATGCGGCAGTGCGACGGCGCTGCACTTCGACTTCCGTATCATCAATGTAATTTTTTGATTCGCGGGCCAGCACATCGTAAGTCAGGGTGGTTTTCTGGCTACCGTTACGATGCAAGACGCGGCTGACCTGGAAATCGATGTTGTTGCTTTTACCGCTGTAGCGGTAATCACTGTTCAGACCGGCCACCGTCTGGTGGTAGTCATAGCTGTTGGCCGTGAGGCCAAACATCCAGTATCCGAAAGGTACGGAATAGTGACCCGTGATGTTATCCGAACCTTTTCCGCCTTTACTCTCCAGACTGCTGCTGCCAGAGAGATAGAACAAGTCACTGAGTGAAAAAGGGTTATCCAGCGACAGCGTCAGACCGCCCTGATAACGCCCGGTGCTGCGGGTGCCGGAATCATCCAGTGAAGCACCCACCCTCCACATGCGCTGCTGTTGCCAGTGCAAGGCAATATCACTCTCCCCCGGCTGACTGCCGGGTAAAATTTCCATGTTGGCTTGCACCGTAGGCAGCCGTTGTAAATTCTCCAGCCCCTGTTCGATATCGCGCAGATCTAAAAGCTTGTCTTCATGGGCGGGAAACGCACTGTACAACGTGATGTAGTGACCGCTGTCCGGCGTCAGTTTTACCTGGCGGACTTTACCCGGCACCACGGTCAGTTTGAGTTCGCCACTGTTGAGATCCTGCTGCGGAGCCAGCACGCGGGTGGTGATGTAGCCGTGATCGACCAGGCGGTTTTGCAACGTGCTCATCAGCAGGTTAATGCCTTTCCCGCCCAGACAGTGTCCCAGTGCCTGATTACTGATGTGCTGTAACGGCAACCAATGTGGCAGGGTGTCTGTGCCAGAAAGCGTGACCTGAGAAATTGTAAAGCACGGAGTTTCCTGCGGGAAAATGATGCGACCAAAACTGCCAGAAGGCGGAGAAAGGCGAACGTCAGGTGCGTTGGGGGTCAGACGTTGCTCTAATGCCCGCTGCTGTTCCTGCTGATGAATAAGCTGCCGGTCACCGGCGGTCAGGGCACGTTCAGGGTTATTCCCCGCAACATTTGGCACCGCTGAGTTAATCAGGGGGGCAGGGATCTCGGGGGCGGCAAACAAAGGCAATGACCATAACGCCAGCAGGGCAAAATATGGGTGGCGACGCGTCAGAGTAGCAGGGTAAATCACAACATGTCCTTATGTATGGAACGCAAAAACATCCCTTTACGTATTACTTATTTTCATAAATTTACACTTCCCGTACAAAATATCAATGAAATGGTCAGGGACTATACAAAAAATTTTAGAATTGAGATTAGTCGACCATTTCCCCCATTCGTGCGGACACCGGGCACCACACTGACCCCCTGGTAATGTAAGCACTGAGGATTATGAAAAGGCCCCGCCGTAAGGGCGGAGAATTTCTACCGGAATGAGGTATTTTCAGGAAGGAGATTCTGGAAAAAGAGGTTGAGTTTGCGAACCGGTAACACGCGTTTTCTCTACTGCTTAGTTTGTAACCTAACCAGATGTGGGGTCTCATTCCGTTCAGGGGCCACGAGTCGGCCAATTAAAGAAGCGTAATAGTTAACTTCAACAGGAAAAAACCATCGCTGATACTGCTTATCCCGCGAGCCAGACTGACCTTAGATATCCTGTGCCTGAACGTCACTTTAAGCCCAGATTGGTCATACGCATGATTACGGTACAACCCCAAAAAATGCCGGGTCTCCCGGAGCGCATGACGATACAGAAATAAACGAACCGCTTTATTTGACTTCAGCTCCGCCAGGCGAATTATTTCAGCAATCACATCGATATAGCTGTGCGCACGGACATCATAGTAGTCAGGACGATGGGTGATCGAGGCGGCATTGATCCTGTAGGTATAGTCTTTGATGTCCGGCAGATAAAACCGAGCATTACCTATCGCCAGGTTCACGGTCCAGAGAATATCTTTGTGACTTTTACCTGTCTGAAAATGCAGCGCGTTGTCTCTAACGTAGGATGACCTGACCATCTGCAACCACAGATAGTGCGGCCATTCGCGGTGCATCACGCAGTGGCGTATCCACTCATGTCCGGATAAGGATTGTGCGTAGGGTTGCCTGGTGTGTACGGGCGTTCTGGAATTTCCGGAACCCGTGCGCCAGGCATTGAAGATCACCACATCGGCCTGAGTGTTTATCGCGGTCTGCCAGCGTGCAAAGATGAATCCCTCTTCAACGTCATCATCTGCATCGAGAAATATCACCCACTCACCACGGTGTATATCCAGTGCGGCATTACGTGCCGCATAGACGCCCTGATTTTCCTGCTCAATGAGGATAACCCGGTCGTCGCAGATATCCCGGATAAGTCTGCCAGTACCATCAGTGGAACCGTCGTTGACGATAATGAGTTCAATAGCGACACGGGTTTCGCTGAGGATCTTGCTGATGAGGTGACTGATGGTCTCTGCCGCGTTATAGACAGGAATGATGACGCTGACCTCGATCATGGCCTGCCGGTCTTGCTGAATGAGCGCCATTTAATCTTTATGCCTTTGGACTGAAATTTCTCTTCTTTCCCGAATTTCCAATTGAAGGTCATATAAGCATTCCTCGCAGAGCTCTTTATCCAGCGCGAATAACCGTTCGATGAAGTTTCTTTTTTTATTACATCGGGTACATCTTTTCATGTTCATCTCTTCGCGGCTGCATCGTTCGAGCATGGTGGCCTTGTATTGGCGTACTAATGTGATGCAAAAATGGTTACCTGAGACGATTAGTTTCTGGCATCCCTGCAGTGATGACGTAGCAAGCCCCACAGCGGTAATACGCTGTGATGCAAAGCTTTTTACAGCCACCAATGAAATCCAAGGATAACCAGAGAGGTTGTTGGAAAGATAATCGTTTTGATAGATCGATAATTGGATTTCGATCGTTATCGCCGATCGATGTGGACAGGATATCGATAATGGATAGGTATTCCTTGCCCTGCGCTGTGGAATGGCCCAAATAAGTTTGGTAAGAAATACCTGATCGAGAAAAATATTTTTAAAATCATGGGCATGAAAGCCTGTATTTTCGATTTGTGACCAATGTGTTCAGAATGCGAGGTTCAACATGCAACGCATCTATTGGTACATAACTCAGTTCAGCACTGTTTAAAGGAATATTACCTGCTACATCAACGTTATTGCACCATCAGCACATTAACGGACGAGTAGGGCTGTTAACCGAATGCGGAGCCGGAACAGCTAAAGGGGATACAAAAAAGAGGTATGCGTTCACTAAGCCGGTTTATTTCTAAATATTTCTAAAATAATGTTTCAGCAGGACTGCTATTCAGCAGTATTCATCTTATTTAGGTAATGTGGCGGGAATTACTTGGTGTAATTCTCTAAAAAACACTTGGATTGGCATATTTATTAATCTTTCCCATGACTCTCTTTTTACATATTTTGCAATGTCATTAGCCCGTTAATTGCTAAAGGTGGATCACTCCTCAACCGATATGTGTTGAATGTTAAACAATACTTCAACGCTGTAGCGGCACCTGACGCGCAAGATTGAGAGCGGAAAGGGTAGTCAGTCGGCGAGAGAAAACGCCCGGATATGGAAATCATAAGCCTTGGTACTCGTTTTCGACATTTCAAACGCCGGAAAGTTAGACTTTTAGCGTCGTTATACTTACTGGTTGCTTTTGCGACGCAGGCCGCGCCGCTCAGCCCCGCCGACCGCGACAGTATCGAACAGCAGCAGCGGCAACTTCTGCAGCAGAACCAGCAGCAGCGTCAGGAACTGGAGCGCAGCACGTCAGTCGCCCCCGCGCCGCAAACTCCCGTACACTCCGGCGGCCCGTGCTTTGATATTCACGACATTACCCTCAGCGGCGCAGACCATATGCCCGCGCGCATCCGGCAAAAACTGACTCAACCCTATCTGCAACAGTGCCTCGGTATTGGCCAGATTAATGCCCTGGTGAAACAGATCTCCGACTGGTATATCGGCAGGGGCTATATCACCAGCCGCGCATTTCTCACCGAACAGGATTTATCTTCCGGCACGCTCAGCCTGACGGTAATGGAAGGCAAACTCGAAGCCATCAAAATGGAAAACCAGCGCGGCGCAATGCTGGCGATGGCGTTTCCGGGACGGGTTGGCAAAATTCTTAATCTGCGCGATATCGAGCAGGGGATGGAGCAGATTAACCGGCTGCGCAAAACGCCGGTGCAGATTGAAATCCAGCCCGGCAGCCAGCCGGGATACTCCATCGTCAACCTTACCTCAAAGCCTGAGTTTCCCCTGCAGGCCAGCGCCGGTTTTGATAACTCAGGGCAGAAAAGCACCGGCACCGGACAGGTCAGCGGCTCGCTGACCGGCAATAACCTGCTCGGGCTGGCGGATCAGTGGTTTGTCAGTGCGTCACGAAGCAGCGACGGCGCAAGCGACCACGACGCGAAAAGCGTGCAGGCGGGCGTTAATCTGCCTTACGGCTACTGGCTGTTTGATTACAACTACAGCTACAGCGACTACCTGAGCACCATTGAATCGCAGGGCTATCTGTGGCGCTCCACCGGCGACAGCCAGGCGCACCGCTTCACCCTTTCCCGCGTACTGTTTCGCAACGGCGACATGAAAACCGCCGCCAGCCTCGGGCTGACGCACCGCCTCAACCGAAATTATCTCAACGACGCCACGCTGGAAAGCAGCACCCGCAGCCTGACCAGCTGGACCGCAGGCATTAATCACAGCCAGAAACTCTGGGGCGGATACGCCACGCTCAACCCGGCGTTCAGCCGTGGCGTGCCGTGGTTTGGCGGCGAGAGTGATGAAGATAAAAACCCGGATGCCCCGCGCGCGGAGTTCTCTAAATGGACGCTGTCCACCAGCTATTACCGGCCTGTCACCCAACGCATTACCTGGCTGACCAGCGCCTACGGCCAGTGGGGCGATGACCGTCTTTACGGCAGCGAACGCCTGACGATTGGCGGCGAAAGCTCGGTGCGCGGGTTCAAAGAGCAATATCTTTCCGGCGACAACGGCGGCTACTGGCGCAACGAGCTGGATACCCAACTGTTCGCGCTGCCGGTGCTCGGACAAATCAGCGCCGTGACCGCGCTTGACGGCGGCTACCTGCAACGCAGCAATCACGACACCAATGCGTCCGGCACCTTATGGGGCGGGGCGGTGGGTTTATCGAGCAGTAACGCACATTTCTCCAGCCAGTTTACCGTCGGCTGGCCGCTGAGCTATCCGGACTCACTGGCACCGGATCGCGTCACGGTCTACTACCGCATCGGCTTTGCACTTTAGCGTTGTACCTCTACATAAGAGAGAAGGAATTCGGCGATGAAATCGATCACAGAGCAACCGGTCGCGTTATGGCGTAAAGCACTGGCATACGGGCTGATGGGCTGGCTGGTCTGGCAACCGGTGGTGCCCGCATTTGCGGCCGGTATCACGGTAGCCGAAGGCAACACCCGCACCGATCAGGCGGGTAACGGCGTGCCGGTGGTGAACATCGCCACCCCGAATCAGGCCGGGATTTCGCATAACAAATACAACGATTTCAACGTCGGCCAGCAGGGCCTCATTCTCAACAACGCCACCGGCAAACTGACCCGGACTCAGCTGGGCGGGCTGATCCAGAACAACCCCAATCTTACGGCAGGTCAGGAAGCGAAGGGCATCATTAACGAAGTGGTGTCAGCGAACCCTTCGCAACTTAACGGCTACATGGAAGTCGCGGGAAAAGCGGCGAACGTCATGGTCGCCAACCCCTACGGCATCACCTGTAACGGCTGCGGCTTCCTCAACACCCCGAACGCCACGCTGACCACCGGTAAACCTGTGCTGAACGCTGACGGTTCGCTGCAGTCCCTCGACGTCACGCAGGGTGCGATCACCGTTGAAGGTCAGGGCCTGGACGCCCGCAAGAGCGATTCTTTTTCACTGATTTCCCGCGCCGCGCAGATTAACGCCGGGCTGTACGCCAGAGACCTGAACGTCACCTTAGGTGCCAATCACGTCGATGCGCAGGGTAATGCCACGCCGATATCCGGCGCAGGCGTACCGGCGGTGGCGATTGACACCGGCGCGCTTGGCGGTATGTACGCCAACCGCATTCATCTGGTCTCCAGCGACAAGGGCGTCGGGGTCAACCTTGGCAACCTGAACGCGTCGGTCGGCGATATGCAGATTGATGCCAGCGGCAGGCTGACGCTAAGTAATGCGACCGCCACCGGCAAGCTGACGGCGAATGCGCAGGCCATCGCGCTTAACGGTACCCAGCAGTCGGGCGGCGATATGGCGCTCAACAGCCAGGGACAACTGGCCATTCAAGGGGGCCAGGTAACCAGCGGCGGTAATATGACGCTGGCCGCTGACCAGCTCAATTCAGGCAATACCGCGCAGGTGTCTGCGGCAGGTAATATTCATGCTACCGCCGGTAATGGCAGCCAGTGGCAGGGCAAGCTGACGGCGGGGAAAGATCTCCAACTGAACGCCGGGGATCTGACCAATAACGGGCTGATCGCCGCAAACGGAAACGCCCGTATCACCACGCAGCGGCTGACCAATACCGGCACGCTGCAGGCGCAGGGAACGCAAGATCTTCAGGCGACAACGCTG
This sequence comes from Rahnella perminowiae, assembly GCF_019049755.1. GTDB lineage: Bacteria > Pseudomonadota > Gammaproteobacteria > Enterobacterales > Enterobacteriaceae > Rahnella > Rahnella perminowiae. The sequence goes on along the minus strand of NZ_JAFMOS010000609.1, from coordinate 11,329 downwards.
GACAACAGCGGGGTGGTGCAGGCCAGCGGTGCCCTGACCCTCACTGCCGGAGAAACGCAGCTTGGTGGATTGTTGTCGACTGACAATCAGCTGACCGGGCGTTTCGGGCAACTTTCCACCCTTGCAGGGTCGCAGATTCAGTCCGGTACTGATGCGGATATCGGTGTGCAGGGCAGTGCGATGCTCGGCGGTAACGTCCGCGCCGGACAAAACCTGCGGCTCAGCAGCGGCTCACTGAGTTCGGCCAGCAGCGCTAAGCTTTACGCCGTCGGGAATGTGCAGGCCAATGCGGGCAATAACGGCGTGTGGAACGGCAGCCTGACGGCGGGCGGTAATCTGGGCGTCAGTGCGGGCGACATGACCAACAACGGCACGCTGGCCGCCAGCGGCAACACGCAGCTGAATGTCGGTTCACTCAGTACCACCGGCGATTCGACGATCACCAGCGCAGGCGCGCTTTCGCTGACGGCTGATGACGCGCAGCTCGGCGGGTTGATTTCAACGGATAATCTGCTGACCGGACGTTTCGGCGAACTGACCACGCTGGCAGGGTCGCAACTTCAGTCGGGCACGGACGCAGATGTTCAGGCAACCGGCAAAGCGATATTAGGTGGCAAGCTGCGCGCCGGGCAAAATCTTCTGCTCAGCAGCGGGTCACTCAGCTCAGATAATACCGCGCAGGTTTATGGCGTGGGTGATGTGCAGGCCAATGCGGGCAATAACGGTGTGTGGAACGGCAGCCTGACGGCGGGCGGCAATCTGGGCGTCAGTGCGGGTGACATGACCAACAACGGCACGCTGGCCGCCAGCGGCAACACGCAGCTCACCACGCAAACACTGACCAACGGCGGCCTGATCCAGGCGCAGGGTACACAGACCCTGAACGCCAGCGAACTGAACAACAGCGGCAAAATGCAGTCCGGCGGTGCGCAAAACATCACCGCCAATACCCTCAGCAATCAGGGGCTGATCGGCTCGCAGCAGGGACTGGGCTTACAGGTTGCGGACCAGATGACCGTGGGTGAACAGGGCTCGCTGTTTGCCGGAGACCGGCTGAACATCGGCGGCGGTCAGATGAACGTGGACGGCACGCTGACCGGCAAAAATGGCCTGACGCTCAACAGTACTTCCCTGAACGCCGGGCAAAACTCGCTGATCACCAGCCTTGGCGATATTCAGTTTTCTGCCGCGCAGCAGACGCTGGGCGGCCAGTTGTCGACTTCCGGCAACGTGGGCCTGAACGCCACGGATCTGTCCGTCGGGGCACAGGGTTCCGTTCACAGCGATAAAGATTTATCCCTGACGGCAACCGGCAGCGCCACGCTGGCCGGTGCGCTCGACGGCAACACGCTGGAAGCCGGTGGCGGCACATTGCAGGTGACCGGCAGCGGTTCGCTGGCCTCCACGGGAGATATGCAGTTATCCGCCCGCCAGCAGCAGCTCGACGGCACCACCAGCGCGGGCAATACTCTTTCGATTAACGCTGACCAGCTTAATGCCGCACAGGGTGGTAAAACCTCGGCGCAAAATGACGTGCAGGCCACGGTTGCCAGCGGCGGCCAGTGGTCCGGCAGCCTGATCGCCGGGCGTGACCTCAACTTCACCTCGCACGATTTCAGCAACGGCGGCACGCTGGCCGCCAACCGCAACGGCCAGTTCAGCTTCGGCACCCTGACCAATAACGGCCTGCTGCAGTCCCTCGGCACGCAGCAGCTTGACGGGGAGACCCTCAATAACAACGGCACGGCGCAGTCCGGCGGTGACCAGACGCTGACCCTGAATCAGTTCAACAATCAGGGGCTGACCGGCACCCGCGGCGACTTAGCGCTGACCGCGGACGACGTGACCAACGGTGATGCGGCGACCTTACTGGCCGATGGTCAGCTGACGCTCAACACCGCCCAGGCAGATCTGGGCGGCACGCTGACCGGCACGCAGGGTGCAACACTTAACGCCACCGCGCTGACCACCCGCGCCGGATCGGTACAGTCCAGCCAGGGCGATGTGAACCTCAGTGCGGATACCGCGAACTTAAAGGGTTTTCTCTCCGCCGACGGCAACGCGGCGCTGACCACGCAACAGCTCACTACCGGCAACGGCTCGCAGACGCAGGGCAAAAACGCGCTGGGGATCAGTGCGTCTGAAAAAGCCGATCTGGCCGGGAAACTGGTGACACCGGGCACGCTGACAGTTCAGGCGGGTACGCTGACCAACGGCGCGGCGCTGGGCGCGGACAATGTGGATATCACGGCCACCTCGCTGACCAACAGCGGTGCCATCACCGCCGACGACGGCCTGCATGTGAAAGCCGGTACCTTGCAGCAGCAAGGCAGCCTGTCTGCGCAGAGCCAGATGACGCTGGAAGGCCAGACGCTGGTCAATCAGGGCAACGTGTCGGGCGGTAACGTCGTCGTGAATGCTACCGGCAGCCTGACCAATCAGGGCACCGGTGTGATATCGGCGGGCAACGGCCTGACCGTGACGGCACCGGTTGTGACCAACAACGGCCAGCTTCTGGCACAAACGGTCGGCGTGAATGCCACAGGTATCAGTAATAACGGGCTGATGCAGGGCAACGGCGGTACCACGCTCACCGCCACTACCTTAACCAACGGTGCGCAGGGGCAGGTATTGTCCGGAGGCACGCTGGGTGTGCAGGTGGGTGATACCCAGAATCAGGGCAGGCTACAGGGCAGCCAGCTGACCCTGACCGGCAACAGCCTGACCAACGGCGGCACGGCATTAGGCACGAATGGCCTGAACGCGCAGATGCAGGGTGACCTCAATAACGGCGGCAGCCTGCTCTCATCCGGTAACGTCACGGTGAACGCCGCCACGCTGGAAAACAGTGGCCAGTTACTCAGCGATAAAACCGCCACGGTGACGGCTGACCACGTCAGCAACACAGGGCAGATACAGGGCGACACGCTGGCGCTTACGGCGAACAACGCGGACAACAGCGGCAACCTGATTGGCCTGAAGGGCCTGACGGCGCAGCTGCAGCAGGATTTAACCAACGCCACGTCCGGCAAGATGCTGACGCAGGGCGCACTCACCGTCACCGCCGCGCACGTCACCAACAACGGCAACTGGCAGGCCGACAGCGCCGATGTACACGGCGATCAGTTAGATCTTAACGGCGCCATCCAGACCGCCTCACGCGCCAACCTCGACCTGACCGGTACGCTCAATACGCAGGCGCAGGGCAAAATCATCTCAACCGGTCTGGCTATTTTGCAGGCGGCGAACCTGAATAATCAGGGGAACTGGTCGGCGGATAACCTGACCCTGACCGGCGGTGCGCTGACCAGCAGCGGCGGCATCAGCGGTGTCAGCGCGCTTGCGGCCACGCTCAGCGGGCAACTTCAGGTTCAGCAGGGCGGCACATTACTCAGCGGCGGCACCGCCACGCTGAACGCCGGGAATATTGCTAACAGCGGCACCATTCAGGCCGGTAATCTTGTGCTGACCACCAACAGTATTAGCAACGGCGGGCAGTTACAGGGCCAGCAAAGCCTGCAGGGTACGGTACAAAACGGCATCACCAACCTGAGCGGCGGCACCGTACGCAGTCAGGGAACGTTAGATTTGGGCGCGCAGTCGCTGCTCAATCAGGGGCAGATGCAGGGCGACGGCGTCACTCATCTGACCCTCACCGGTAATCTCAATAATCAGGGCACCTTACTGACCGGCGGCAGGCTGACAGTTTCTGCACCGGTGCTGACCAACAGCGGCACGCTGCAGGCGCAGGGCCTGACCATGACCGGCGGCTCGCTCAACAACAGCGGTACGCTGACCGGACAGGGCGACAGCGCGCTGAACGTCACGCAGATGACCAATCAGGGCCAGCTTCAGGGCGACCGGCTGATGCTGACCGGTAACGAACTGCATAACACCGGCACCGTATTGGGCAGCCAGTCACTGGGGCTTAACGTTCAGAACGCCGACAACCAGGCGGGCGGCAAACTCTACAGCGCAGGCAACCTGACGCTGGTGACGCCGGTGCTCAATCAGGCGGGCAGCCTGCTGGCGCTGGGGGATATGACGCTGCAACTCGGTTCGGGCTTCACCCAGACCGGCACGCTGGCGGCAGGGCAGAACCTCAGCCTCAGCACGCAGGGCGACCTGAACGTGCTCGGCACCTTGCAGGGCAACGGCATCCAGCTCAGCTCGGCCGGCAACTTTACCAACAGCGGTCAGTTGCGCGGTGGCGGCGGTACGGTGGGCGTGGACGCCAGCAACATCCAGCTCAACGGTAGCGGCAGCGTGCAGTCCGGCGGGGATATCCGCCTGGCCAGCCGTGGCGTACTTAACAACAGCGGCTTTGTCGGCGGGGCGGGTAACGTGGTGATGTCCGCTGGCGGCCAACTGACGAACAGCGCGCTGCTGTACGCCGGTAACAACATGCAGTTGCTGGCCGACAGTATTCACAATAACTACGGCGATATTCTGGCGGGCAACAGCCTGTGGCTGCAGCGGGACGCGGCGGGCAACGCCAACAGCGAAGTGGTCAACACGTCGGGGGATATTGAGACTACTAACGGCGATATCACCATCAATACCGGCCATCTGCTGAATCAGCGGGACGGTTTGAGCACGTCGAGTTCTTATCAGGCGGCGGCAGACAGCCCGGCATCCGGCGGTGCCAGTTCGATCAAGGTGCGTCTGGGGGATCTGGATGATGATGAACTGGGTACTTACCTGTCAACGTTCAATTATAACAACGGCGGAAGCGGCAGTAATGGTGAGCGCTGGAGCATAACAACCAGCTATCTGGCACCCAACCAAAAAGGATCAGTTAAAGAGTTCCTGGAGGGCACATCAACCGTGACGGCGACGGCCAGCGGAGGTGCCGGACGTATTGCCGCTAACAACAATATCAATATTGCAGCCAGCACTCTGGACAATGTCGGCAGTAATATTCTGGCGGGTGAGAATATCTCACTGTCTGGTGTGAATCTGAATAACCAGTCCTATGAAAATGGCATTCAGAATAAATATCTTACCTACACCTATACCGGCACACTGGGGTCTGATAATCCTGATAGCAAGGATTATAAAAAAACGTTTGCTACAACTTCCGATTCCACCCAGTCGACTGTCGGACGCGGGGACAGCGTTGATTCAACCGTGACCTACAACCTCTCTGAAGCACCGACTTATGAGAATGTCAGCACCGGCGAAGGCCTCCGCTCAGTTATTCAGGCCGGTGGGGCAGTTAACGCCAGTTTCAGCAATAACATCAGCAATACCACGACCTCGGCTAACGCAGGCGGTTTATCCCATGCGATAAGCGCACCGTCACTGAACGGCACGTCGGGCCTGCAACCGGTCAGCGGTTCGCAAAGCAAACAACTGGCATCCGCACAAAACCTGACCGTCGGCTCGGTACAGTGGAACAATTCCGTCACCGATGCGTTAAAGCAGATTGGCAATCAGGGCGCTGCACTGACGGATTACCCGCTGCCGACCGGCAATAACGGTTTGTTTGTGGCGAGTCAGGATCCTTCCAGCCCGTATCTGATCACCACCAACCCGCAACTGGGCGGGATCGGTAAAACCGATCCGTCACTGTTCAATGCGCTGAACGATTACCTTGCGCGACCGACGTCTGCGATATCTGCCGTGGGCAAACAGGCCACCCCGGGTGGTACCGGCCTGACCTCTGCGGCCTTTTCTGCAACGCCGGTGGCAGGTCAGGTTGTCCATCCTGCGGTTCAGCCTGGCACGCCGTCCAACCCGCGCATTGAAACGGCACCGGTCTATACCGACGAGAGCAAGTTCCTCGGCTCGGCCTACTTTATGGACCGGCTGAAGCTGACGCCGGACTATGACTATAAGTTCCTCGGCGATGCCGCCTTCGATACCCGTTATGTCGATAACGCCGTGCTCAGTCAGACCGGGCAGCGCTACGTCGGCGGCACGGGGTCAGACCTCGCGCAGATGCAGTATCTGATTGATAACGCCGCCGAACAGCAGGCCGGTCTGGGCCTGCAACCGGGCATCAGCCTGTCGCCGGAACAGGTCGCGGCCCTGACCAAAAGCATCGTCTGGTGGGAAAAAACCACCGTCAACGGCCAGACGGTTCTGGCCCCTAAACTCTATCTTTCTGCCAACGACACCCACGCGGTGACCGGCAGCGTGATTTCCGGGAACACCGTCAATCTCGACGCCGGGCACATCGTCAACGCGGGCAGTACCCTGCAGGCCGGGAGCCAACTGACAGCAAAAAGCAGCGGCGGGCTGGATAATCTTAGCGCAGGGCTTATTGCCTCCAACGGCAGCCTGCAACTGAGCGTGCTGGGAGATATCAATAACATTGGTTCGTCGATTTCCGGACAGACCGTTGCGCTGCAATCCGTGACCGGGGACATCAATAACGTCACCCAGGCGCAGCAGTGGACGGCCGCGCCGACCACCAGCAAAAGCAAAACGTTTCAGCTGACCTTCAGCCAGACCCAGACCGGCGACGTGGCCGGTATCTCGGCCACCGACGGGCTTTCGCTCACCGCCGGTCACGACATCAATAACACCGGCGCCCGACTCACGGCGGGCAGTGACCTGCAACTGGTGGCGCTGAACGACATCAGCATCACCGGCAACGCGCTCAGCACCAGCAAAGCCACGGCGAAAAGCAGTGCACAGACCACCGACAGCGAGGCCAGCACGGTCAGCGCGGGCGGTCATTTATCGGCCAGCGCGGGACACGACCTGACCGTGGCGGGCAGCGCCGTCACCGCCAAAGGCGACGCCACGCTGGCGGCAGTTAACGACATCAACCTCAACACGATGGACCAGAGCAGCCATCAGACCAGCGGAAAAAATCAGGCTGACAGCAACAACGCCACCCGCACGGTGGTGAGCAGCGGCGGCGACCTGACGCTCAGCGCAGGCCGGGATTTGAACTCGCAGGCGGCGCAGCTGACCGCCGACCTCAACGCCTCACTCAGCGCCGGTCGCGACGTCAACCTGAACGCGCAGCAGACCAGCACCTACAGCGAAACCCACGGCAGCAAAAGCGTGAGTATCCGTGAAAATGTCGGGCAGGAAGGGACAGCGGTGGTGAGCGGCGGGAGCACCACCATTGCCGCCGGGCGTGACATTACGACACAGGCTGCGCAAGTACAGGCCACCGGCGACCTGACCCTGAACGCCGGGCGGGATGTGAATATCACTACCGCACAGGAAAGCCAGTACAGCTACGACGAAAAAACTAAAACCAAGAAACACCTGTTCTCCGGCACGACCACGCACACGGTCGCTGAGGACTATGCCACTACTGAAAAAGCCTCGCAGCTGAGTGGCGACAAGGTGTCAGTTGTTGCCGGGCAGGACCTGACGGTGAAAGGTTCATCCGTGGTCGGTGACGAGGATGTGACGCTGAAAGCGGGGAAAGACCTCAGCATTACCGCCGCCACAGAGGAGCAATCCAGTTATCGCCTGAGTGAGACCAAAACCAGCGGCATGTTCAGCGGCGGCGGACTGGGCGTGACGTTCGGCAGCAAATCCTCGCGTCAGCAAATCAATCAGGACGGTACCACCCAGAGCCAGAGCAGCAGTGCCGTCGGCAGCACCGGCGGCAACGTGAATCTGATCGCCGGTGAACAGGTGCATATCGGTGGCTCGGATGTGATCGCTAAAAATGACGTCAGCATCGTCGGCGGCTCGGTCACGGTTGACCCCGGCAATGACATGCTGACCCGCAAACAAATCTACGAGCAGAAACAAAGCGGCCTGACGGTGTCGCTGTCGAGCCCGGTGACGGATGCGCTGCTGACTATTGGTAAAGATATAAGCCAGTCGGGTGACTCCGGTGATAACCGGTTAAAAGCGTTGTATGGAATGGCTGCCGTCCAAGACGGGTGGGCTGCCGCACAAGATGGCAAGGTCGCCAGTCAGCTCGCAGCGTTAAAAAATGGGGATGTCAGTGCCAGTGTGACTCTCCAGGTCAATATCGGGGCCAGTAAAAGCAAGAACACGTCCGAGCAGGTGAGTAACCAGGTCAGTGGCAGCACTGTCAGCGGCGGGCGTAATGTGGCGATTGTCGCAACCGGTGCCAACGGGCAGACCGGGGATGTCAGTATCACCGGCAGTGGCGTGACGGGGAATAAGGTCACACTGGCCGCGCAGAATGATTTACTGCTTCAGGCTGCCAGCAATAACAACAAGCAAACCGGCAGCAACAGCGCCAGTGGCTGGAGTGCCGGTGCACATATTTCATTCGGTCAGGAAACCGGCATCGGTGTGCAGGCCAGCGGTTATATGGCGAAAGGCTCGGAAAAAGGCAATACCACAGATTATGTCAATACGCGTATCAACGGGCAGGATGCAGTCACCCTCAGCAGCGGCAACGACACAACGCTAAGCGGTGCGCAGGTGATGGGCGACAAAATCACCGCCGATGTCGGGCGCAATCTGACCATTACCAGCCTGCAGGATATTGATGACTACGCCAGCAAGCAAAAGAGCGTCAGCGGAGGTTTCAGCTTTACCTTCGGCACCATGAATGGCTCAGCATCCCTGAGCATGAATCAGTCGAAAATGAGCAGTGAATATGCCAGCGTGGGTGACCAGAGCGGGCTGTTTGCGGGTCATCAGGGTTATGACATCTATGTCGGCGACCATACGCAACTAAACGGCGCCGTGATTGCCTCGACCGCTGATGCGGCCAATAACAGTCTGAACACCGGGACGCTGGGCTGGACGGATATCCAGAATAAAGCAGATTACAAGGCCAGCAGTGTGGGGATTTCTGCCAGCGGATCGACGGCGGCTAAAACGGATGAAAACGGGAAGGTTATCCATGATAAAGAGGGCAAGACCGATCAGATAAATCAGATGATCCTGCCGATCCCGACGATGGCGATTAGCAGCGGTAATGCCAGTGGTACGACCCGCTCTGCTGTAGGTAACGGAACGATCACAGTACGTGATACCAGCCAGCAAACGCAGGATGTGGGTACGCTTAGCCGAAATACCGACGATGCCAATGGTCATATCGACAAGATTTTTGATAAGGACAAAATTCAGACCGATCAGCAGGTGACACAACTGGCTGAGCAGGTCATGCAACAAACGGCAAGCAATGTTTTAAACCAGTTGTCGGTCAATGCGAAAGACGATGCCGCGAAAAAACTGGCATCAGATGCTGCTTATCAGGCGGCTGATGCAGGCCAGAGGAAAAGCATGGAAGATGCTGCTTTTCTGGCGGTGGATCAGAAATACGGCATCGGCAGTCCGTACTGGACCGCAGCAACGGCTATCAGCGGAGCGCTTGCCGGGCTCACCGGTGGTGATATGGGACAGGCTCTGGCGGGCGGGCTGGCACCTTATCTGTCTCAGGAGGTAAAAAAAGTCACGGGGGACAGCGCTGTCGCTAACACCGTTGGGCATGCGTTGGCCGGGGCTGTGACAGCCTATATTCAGGGTGGCTCAGTGACGGGCGGCGCAGCAGGCGGTGCTGCGGGAGAATTAGCTGCGAAGATCATCATCAGTGCATTTTACCCCAATACCAAAGCAGAAGACCTGACGGAGGATCAGAAGGCAAATGTCAGCGCATTAAGTACATTAGCTGCCGGTCTGGCGGGTGGTGTGGCCGGGAATTCGTCATTGGCAGGCGTGCAAGGGGCGATTGCCGGGAAGGCAGCAGTGGAGAATAATGCGCTTGCTAGTGACCCGAATGAGATAGAGAAAAAATATGAAATTGAATTACAAAGGGAGTTGCATCAGGAAACTGGTGCACCTCGTGCCCTGGATGACCCTGAGAATGCTGTTCATGAAATAGTTCCGCCGGGGTTGGGCATTGGTGTTGGGATTGGTGCAAAAGGAAGCAATGGGGCACAGAGCACAGTCAACCAAGGAAAACTTAACTCTCAGCTTCTAGCTGAAGAAGTCGCGAATGGCCATGCCTACGAGAAGCATGTGCTTGAACGGCAAGAGTTCTCTGACCTTGGTATCAGTACTAAAAGTCAGTTCCAAAGTTTTGTGGAAGGTATTGTTACTAATCCAGAAATTGAACGCCGTCAATCTGTTGACGGGACAACTTACTATCTTGATAACTCAACTAAAACCATTGTCATTAGAGGGCAGAGAGGTGAAGCTACTGCCTTCAGACCAGACAAAGGTGGGGTTGGTTGGGATAACTATATTAATTCTCAGGTACCGAAGAAATGAGTGAGAAAATTAACGATTGTGATTACATTAATTTTAGAGTAACGCCCAAAGAGCTTAGGTACTTTGTTTCATGTGGATTAGCGTTAATTCAAAATGTACCAGAGGGCTCTCTAACTACATACTGTGGATTAAACAAGAATGAGATTATTGATATTTCTATTCGATTGAGGGCGTTAGCTGATGAAATTGGGGTACAAATGTAATTAGGATTCAGATTAACCAAATCCGAGTGATCCTAAAAATGCTGTTCACGAAATAATAAAACCGGGTTTATGGGGTAGTGCCGGAGGTGCTGTTGGTCCAAAAAGCTCAGGTACTGCGCTGGAAACGACCAATCCCATTACTGTGAGTGGTAGCCGAGCCATCGACAAGGCGCAAAGCAATGAAAGTGGTATGTGCGGGATGTATGGTGATACTCCATTTGCTGTGCGTCAATACACTGCGATTGTCGATGGGCAATGTGTCAAAAAAACGACACCAGCACAGGTTGGTGAGAAGTTGGGTGTTGATCCTAGGTGGGTGAAACTTGACGGAAGTCCCAACTGGCCAACGAAAGCAAATAATGGTTTTGACAGCGGATTCGATGGGCCGCCAACGATTACTGAGCTTCAGCCTGGCCATACGTTTGACAGATATGGTGGCCGGTTTGATGAGAAAGGTAACTTTACTGATTAGGGTAAATTTGTGGCGTCGACAGATGTGCCTTTTGAGCAACGCGCGCTTTGCCTGACTCAAGTTTGAAATCACCATATCGGCAGTATGAGGTTTTAAGGACTATCCCAGATGTAAACTCTGGAAGCGCAGCTACTTCGTTTGGAAAACCGGGTATGGGGACTCAGTATCAATTACCGATGAATATTGATGAATTGGTGAAAGAGGGCTTCATCAAGCCCATACAGGTGAAAGCCGTCCTTTTATAGGCTGACTGTGACCTGCCCCCAGGATTAGATACAACCGTCAGTTAGTAATGTCGGTTTGTTGACCCGCTCCCCGTATGTGATCCATTCATAATCAGGAATAACCGGCTTCTGACCCGCTCCCCGTATGTGATCCATTCATAATCAGGAATAACCGGCTTCATGTTGGTTGTGTATTCTGGCAACCGGCAGACTTCTCAGCAAATTCTGACGGGGTCATCCAGCCCAGCGCAGAATGG
>NZ_JAFMOS010000258.1 GCF_019049755.1 Rahnella perminowiae | reverse complement strand
ATGGAAATTAGTAATGACACCATCCTGATAAAAATCGCTCATACGGTATTCTCCAATTTTAGAATAGATAAAATTATTGGAAGTCTTCTGTGTAAACACAAAACGTTAAACAATGTGAAAACAATCTATTAATAAAGTCATTTGCCTTTTACGTATTACCCTCAACGAAGGGTAATAAAATGATTCAGCCCCTGACTCCAGCCGTGCGGGCCAGGCTCATCAGTGCGGAAAATATGTGCCACATCCTCCCGCTGCAGCGGCATCTCATGCTCATGATGGCCTTTGATCACCACGGCATAATTCACCGCTTCCAGCATTGATAAATCATTCGGACCATCTCCCAGACCCATGCTTATCACCGGCTGACCGCGTTTTTGCTGATAGCGATCTGATAACCATCGCACTGCCTGACCTTTACCGGCGCCGGTTCCCATCACATGCCAGAAACGCCCGCCGCGTGTCAGTGAGAGGCCTTCGCGCATCAGACATTTTTTCAGGCGTGCGAAATCCAGATCATTACCGAACCAGAGCAGCGGTTCAGATGCATCACGCTGCATCGCCAGTGCTGCCTCTTCCTCTGTGAGTCCGGTCCACAGGGCAACCTGCCTGGCCGTGACATCACCAAAGCCACGAAACTCGAAATCATAACGCTGGCGCAGAGCCACCAGAATCTGGCGGATCTCAGGATAACCCGCGCCGGAAATGTGAAATGGCACGGCGGCTTCGTCCCGCCAGTCAGGCGGCAAGTGAATGATTGCGCCATTTTCTGCAATAAAAGGCTGTTGTGTCAGGTTCAGGGCAGATTGCAATTCCGCCACTTCGGCTGACGTTTTGCTGGTCGTCAAAATTAACGGAACCTGTGCCGCCGAGAGTTTATCCAGCCAGGGCTGCGCGGGTTGCCAACTGTAATCATGATGGTCAAGCAATGAGCCATCCAGGTCAGTGAAAATAATCAAGGGATCATCAAGGTAAGGCATCTTTTCTCCTCAATTGGGGCAGGGAATGTCAGCGTAAGCTCAATGGTTTACTTCTTCCCCAGCAGCTAAGTATAGATATAAAAATGAGTTTTAACGGTTGTCAGGCCATTTCCGGAATTTTTACCGGCGCAGTTCCACTGGCATGCGGCTTTACCCGCAGCGGGTTTATGGCGATAATTTGGTGCAGTTCCACCGCTGAAAAAGAGGTAATCAGATGAGCGAAGATGATGATTTATTCAGTCAGGAGATGGCAGGTGTACAGCCACTGGCGTCGGATAAACGGGTGGTCTACCTCAAAAACTCCGCTTCCGGGCATAAGGTGAGTGCAGATACGGTGTCAGAAGTGCGTGAGAATCCGCTGACTACCGGTTTTCTGAATATTCAGCCTTGCGATGAGCCTCTCGAATACAAACACGACGGTGTGCAACAGGGAGTGCTGGATAAACTCCGGCAGGGGAAATATCCGCTGGAAGCCAGCCTGAACCTGCTGCGCAAGCCAGTAGAGCAGTGCCGTCAGGAACTTTTCACTTTTTTCTGTCAGGCGCAGGCTGAAAATTTACGCACTTTGCTGATCATTCACGGGCGTGGTCGGGAAGATGAAAGCCATGCAAATATTGTACGCAGTTATATTGCCAAATGGCTGCAGCAGCTCGACGACGTGCAGGCGTTTTGCGTTGCTGTTCAGAAAGACGGCGGAGCCGGTGCCTGTTATGTCGCGTTGAAGAAAACCGCGCAGGCAAAACAGGAGAACTGGGAGCGCCATGCAAAACGCAGCCGGTAATTTTTATGGCGCGACCGGTCAACGGGGTGTCCGTTGTGTCGTGGTTTAAGCATTACCCTTTACTGTCCTGATACTTTTCATGCCCGGTGACGGGCACCTAATCGAGTTATATCCATGTTCTTAAAACCGGTTTACCTGCGCTGTACACTTGTGTTGTGCGGCGTCAGCCTTTTATCTGCCTGCGATCGCAATGTTCCTGAGCCACTGGTGATTGAGGGCAAAACGATGGGTACGTTTTACCGTGTCAGTCTGGCTGGCGTGGATAAAAACCGGGAACTGGCGCTGCGTGAACAAATTGAAATGCAGCTCAAGGAAGATGATCACCAGTTGTCGACTTACAAAGATGACTCTGTACTGTCGCGTTTTAATCAATATCAGGGCAACGTGCCGCAGCCCGTCAGTCAGGGGATGGCGGATGCGGTTGTCACCTCCCTCCGGATTGGCCGGCTCACTGGCGGCGCGATGGATATCACTGTCGGCCCGCTGGTGAATCTGTGGGGATTCGGGCCGGACAAACAACCGGTAAAAATCCCGACGCCGGAACAAATCGATGCCGCCCGCGCCCGCACCGGTTTACAGCATCTTAAAGTGATCCAGCAAAGTGACGGACAGTACCTTCAAAAAGATTTAGCCGGTATGTATGTTGATCTCTCGACCGTGGGCGAAGGCTACGCGACTGATCATCTGGCACGTTTAATAGAAGGTAACGGCATCAGCAATTATCTGGTGTCAGTTGGTGGCGCGGTGGTTTCCCGCGGGCATAACGCGCAGGGCAAACCCTGGCAGGTGGCAATTCAGAAACCAACTGATAAAGAAACGGCGGTACAGGCGATTGTTGATTTACAGGGCATGGGGATCAGCACCTCCGGCAGTTATCGTAATTATTACGAACTCAATGGCAAACGTCTCTCGCACATCATTGATCCGGCGACCGGTTCGCCGATCACGCACAAACTGGTATCGGCGACAGTGATTGCGCCGACGGCGCTGGAAGCGGACGGCTGGGATACTGGCCTGATGGTGTTGGGGACACGTAAAGCGCTGGCGCTGGCAGAGCAACAACATCTGGCGGTGTACCTCATCACCAAAGACGGCGACACGTTTAAAAGCTACATGTCTGAGCAATTCAAAGCCTATCTGAAAGACCCAGAGTAGGTTTCAGGCTAAGACTTACCGTGCCTTTTTCGGATGCAAAGCCCGGCGGGACAGGGCTGTCTGAAGGCATGACTGTGCACTTTATGCAGC
>NZ_JAFMOS010000260.1 GCF_019049755.1 Rahnella perminowiae | reverse complement strand
GTAGTACCTGGAACATAGTCAGCGAGCAGAGCGAGCAACCCGGATGTCCCCCCTATTTTCCCCGTTTACCAAACGTCATTTTGGAATACACTTCATTCCTAAATTTCATACTTCGTTTTGTGGCACAGATCACATCTTAATTGTATGATGAATACATTATTCAACTGGGTGAAACACCATGGGCACCTCAATCTCTCTGGCATTCCAATATATCCGGGCGTTTATTCTGATTTATCTCTGTTTATTCGCCGGGAATGCGATTTCATCTCTGTTACCGCTCACCATTCCCGGCAGCATCATCGGCATGCTGATCCTGTTTGGTCTGCTTTCTACACAAATTTTGCCGTTCAAATGGGTTAAACCGGGCTGCAATATTCTGATCCGCTATATGGCGTTGCTGTTCGTGCCTATCGGGGTCGGGGTCATGAATTATTATGCGCAACTGCGCACGCAGTTCGGGCCGCTGGTGGTGTCATGCCTGGTCAGTACCCTGGTGGTGTTGCTGGTTGTCGCCTATTGCTCCCACTATATCCATGGGGAACGCGGTGTGGTGACGGATAAAGGGGAGGATAAAAATGATTGATATTTTGTGGTCGCTGCCGCTGACGCTGGTGGTTTTTTTCGCCACCCGCAAATTAGCCACCAGGCTTAAAATGCCCCTGCTCAACCCGTTGCTGATGTCGATGGTGGTGATTATTCCGCTGTTGCTGATCACCCATATCCCTTACGCACGTTATTTCGCAGGCAGCAAGATCCTCAATGACCTGCTGCAACCCGCTGTCGTGGCGCTGGCTTTCCCGCTGTACGAACAGCTGCATCAGATCCGTGCCCGCTGGAAATCCATCATCAGCATCTGCTTTATCGGCAGCGTGGTAGCGATGGTGACGGGGACCGCGATTGCATTATGGATGGGTGCAACGCCAGAAATTGCCGCATCGGTATTACCGAAATCGGTCACCACACCGATTGCAATGGCCACCGCGCAGTCGATTAATGGCATTCCGGCCATCAGCGCCGTATGCGTGATTTTCGTCGGGATCCTCGGCGCGGTCTTTGGACACACGCTGTTGAATATTCTGAAGATCACCACCAAGGCCTCACGCGGACTGGCGATGGGCACAGCATCACATGCACTGGGCACCGCCCGTTGTGCAGAAATGGATTATCAGGAAGGCGCATTCAGCTCACTGGCGCTGGTGATTTGCGGGATTATTACTTCCCTGCTCGCACCTTTTCTGTTCCCCGTATTACTGGTCATATTTGGCTAAACAGTTTGGCGGCGGCTGTGTTTGCCCCTGTAAAATAAAATGCCCTGCCCGCAAGCAGGGCATTTTATTAACCTTCGTTCTTATCAGGTACGGGATTTCCCCCGGCAGCAGGCACACTGATGCGCACCGGCCGGGCTTTTTTAACCTCAGCGTTCGCCACCGCGGCCAGTAGCTTGTCAGGGCTACAATCGCGGATAACCTTTCCGTTCTTCATCACCAGTACACGGTCAAAATACTTCAGCAGGTAACGTCGGTGAGTGACCATTAACAGCGTTTTTCCCGCAACAAAATGATCCAGATTGTCAAAAATTCGCTGTTCCGTTTGTTCATCCAGACAGGACGTCGGTTCATCCCACAAAAAAACTTTCGCATCACTGCTCAGGCTGCGTGCCAGCAGTAATTGCTGATTTTGTCCTGATGAAAGATTCTTCGCCATAAAGCTGATGGGATAACGTAATCCCATCGGATGTTGCAGCACGAAATTACAGTTTGTCACGCCCAGCGCCTGCACGGTTTTCTTACGATCTTCACCGCTCTTTAGGGCGAAGTTACTTTCCACCGATCCTGTAAATAACGCATCGTGGGTGGTGATAACACTGATGAAACGCGAGAAAAAATGCTGGGCAAGATGCCGGGTGTTGTAACCGTCGTACATGACGCTGCCTTGTAAAGGCATACTGAACCCGGAAAGCAGTGAGATCAGCGAACTTTTGCCTGAACCGCATTCCCCGATAATGGCGACCCGCTGTCCGGCAGGAATATCCAGGGTAATGTTTTCAAGTATCACCGGCAGCTGAGGATCATACTGGTAGCTGGCCCCTTTCAGGGAAATATGCCCTTCACAATGTGAGAGTGATTGTAAGACCTCACGGGGGGCTGTATTTTCAGGGACAAACATTTTCAGCAGATCGGTGATGGTTTTATTAGTGGTAAATATCGATAATAAAGTCGATGAAAAACCTGAAATAATACCCGACATACGCCCCGAAACGATGACGGAAGAAACAATCGCACCCGTGGTGATTTCCCCTTTCGTCACCAGGAAGAAGGCAAACAACATGAGCAGGATCTGGTTAAGGCTTGAGAGTGTAGATAACGCAGACTGATAATAAACGTTTACTTTGCGGATCTGTAAACTGAGCCAGGACTGCTGATCGGCATTATTAACCCAGTCCCGCATCAGGTTCCGGTTATTCAATGTGTGGATCATTCTTAATGCATAGAGTGTTTCCGTAATGAACATATTCCGGTTACTTTGGCCTTCTTTCACACGTTCCATCAGGACATTGGTGTAGCGGAAATTAACATAAGCCAGCCCCAGTGAAATCAGCATAATTGTGATCGGAATTAAAACCAACAGCCCCAGGTTGATATAGATAACTATCACAAAGACAATAAATAAAGGTGCATCGGCCACGCGCTGAAAAACCGAGTTAAGTAGCACAGGTTTTATTTTTTGAAATTCAGTCCATAGAACAAATGCTGAAGACATAGACGTGTTTTTTTTATCGCCGTAAAGCAGCGCCTCGAGAAAGGAAACATCGATATCAATATCTTCCCTGCGGGAAACTATCGACTGATAAATGTCACGCGAGGATTTGAGCAGAAACTCAAAGATAATGAACACCAGCACGATGCCTGCCACTCCGAAGAGAGATGCGTTCGATGAGCCTGGCACGAGTTTGTCATAATAGAGATTACTGAAAACAGGAATTGTCAGCGCAAACATCGCCATAAACAATGAGGAGATAAAAT
>NZ_JAFMOS010000259.1 GCF_019049755.1 Rahnella perminowiae | reverse complement strand
CTTATCAGTAGCTTAAAAAAACAGCGCCCGCAGGCGCTGTATTGCAGGCAGGCTGTTTTAACCTAATGCCTGAAGGAAGATACCATCCTGTACCTGATCCGGTGTCACCACCCCCACATCCAGCACCCAGCCGCTGATCAATTCTGCCGGTGTGACATCAAATGCCGGGTTATAAACCTGCGCGTTGAACGGTGCCCATTGCACGGCCCCGAAACTGCCGGAAACGCCGGTGACTTCAGTCGCTGCCCGTTGTTCGATCGGGATGGCGGCACCGTTCCGGCACTGCGGATCATGTGTGGTATGCGGCGCGGCAACGTAGAACGGAATGCCGTGATATTTCGCCAGTACCGCCAGGCTGTAAGTGCCAATTTTGTTCGCGACATCGCCATTGGCGGCAATGCGGTCAGCGCCAACCCAGATAGCATCGACGCGTTTTTGTGCCATCAGGCTGGCGGCCATCGAATCACAAATCAGCTGATACGGAATGTTAAGTTCGCCAAGTTCCCAGGCAGTGAGGCGGCCGCCCTGTAACAGCGGACGGGTTTCATCCACCCATACCTGTTCCACATTGCCCTGTTCATGGGCACGGCGGATCACCCCGATGGCTGTGCCGATGCCTGCCGTTGCCAGACCGCCGGTGTTGCAATGGGTGAGCAGACGACTGCCGGGCGTCACCAGCGTCGCGCCGTGTGTGGCAATGCTGTCACATAATGCTTTGTCTTCATCCACCAGACGGAGAGCTTCTTCAGTCAGCGCTTTCACGTAATCCGCCTGCTGCAATGCAGCCTTCATGCGGTCAAGATTGTTCATCAGATTCACTGCCGTCGGCCGCGAGGCACGCAAGGTTTCCAGCGCGTGATGCAATTCATCCTGCGCCATGCCCTGTTCAGCCAGCAATGCCAGCAGCAGGCTGGCGGACAAACCAATCAGCGGCGCACCACGCACGCGCAGGGTCCGGATGTGATCCACCAGTTCACTGACGTCGCGGCATTCGCGCCAGTCTGAACGTTGCGGCAGAGCTTGCTGGTCGAGGATCCACAGCTGGTTTTCACGAATACGTAAACTGGTGGTTGTGAGGCTTTGCATTGTTGGTTAAATCCTTGTTGCCCGGTTGCATCTGTTCACTTATTCTGCCAACATGCTTCACGGATGTATAGACGTCTAAACGCTTTAAAGGCTAAAAAAGAATTCGAGAGGTCAGGATGTCACGTTACTACACCTTTACCGCCCAAGATGCCGTTGAATATGCCCGTCAGTTTGGTGGCGTGGCGGATCCGCAATCTCTGGTCACGGCCGATGAAATCGGTGACGGAAACCTGAACCTGGTGTTTAAGATCCGCGATACGGCGGGAAAAAGCCGGGTGATTGTGAAACAGGCTCTCCCTTATGTGCGGTGTGTGGGGGAATCCTGGCCGCTGACGTTAGATCGTGCGCGCATTGAAGCCGAAACCCTGATCATCCACGGTCAGTATTGCCCGCAGCACACGGTTAACGTGTTGCATCACGACGCTGAACTGGCCGTGATGGTGCAGGAAGATTTGTCGGATCATCATATCTGGCGCAGTGAACTGGTGCTGGGAAAACATTACCCGCAGGCAGCAACCCAGTTGGGCGAATATCTGGCTCAGACGCTGTTCCATACTTCCGATTTCTACCAGAATGCGCAGGCCAAAAAAGCCGAAGTCTCCCGTTTTACTAACCCTGAATTATGTCAGATCACCGAAGATCTGTTCTTCACCGATCCGTATGTTGATCATGAGCGCAATAATTTTGAGCCGGTATTGCAGCCGGCGGTGGAGGCGCTGCGTCAGGATAAACCGCTGCGTCTGGCCGTCGCCGCGCTGAAACACCGTTTCCTGAGCAAGGCGCAGGCGCTGCTGCATGGTGATATCCACAGCGGTTCGATTTTCGTTGCCGAAGGCAAACTGAAAGCCATCGACGCGGAGTTCGGTTATTACGGCCCGATGGGCTTTGATCCCGGTTCGGCTCTCGGCAACCTGCTACTGAACTATTGTGGTCTGCCGGGGCTGGTTGGGGTGCGTGAAGCGGCGGATGGCCGCGAGCAGCGCCTGCAAGATGTGCGCGAACTGTGGCTGAGTTTCTCAGCGCGTTTTCTGCAACTGGCGCGGGATAAATCCCAAGATCCGACGCTGGCGGAGCCGGGTTATGCAGAACTCTTCCTGCAGGAGGTCTGGCACGACGCGGTCGGTTACTGCGGCGCGGAGTTGATTCGCCGTACGGTCGGCCTGGCGCATGTTGCTGATCTCGATACCATTAAAGATGATGCCATGCGCGCTGATTGCCAGCGCCATGCGCTGAGCCTCGGGCAAAAACTGATCCTCACTGCGCAACAAATCGGCGATGTGGAGTCACTTATTGCACGGATCCGTCAGTTCAGCTAATCCTGTAAGTTTCTTGTATAATGCCCGCCTTCGAGGTGCGTAGGGGTAAACCCGGTGGCATTTCCTCGGTTTACTTTTAACAGGAATACAGAATTATGATGCATAACCATGTCTTACGCAGCGTGCGCTACATGTTGGATTTAAGTGAAGGCCAGCTGATCGAGATCCTTAAAACCACCGGTACGCCTGTCAGCCCCGACGTGATGTCGCGTTATCTGAAAAAAGAAGACGAAGAAGGTTACATGGAAGTGCCGGACGAAGTGATGGCAAACTTCCTTAATGGCCTGATCACTTTTAAACGCGGCAAAGACGATCGCTTCCCGGCACCGGAAGTGGAAAAACGCCTGACCAACAACATTATGCTGAAAAAGCTGCGTGTGGCGTTTGAGCTGAAAACCGAAGATATGATTTCTGTCCTGACCGCGGCTGATTTCAAAGTGTCTGAAGGCGAACTGAGCGCGTTCTTCCGTAAAGAAGGCCACAAAAATTACCGTCCGTGTGGCGATCAGGTGATGCGTTATTTCCTGAAAGGGCTGACGGCGAAAGTTCGTCCTAAAAAAGGCTAAGATATAAAATATTCGCCAGCTTAATATATCTGATGGTGTGTATTATAAATAATAA
>NZ_JAFMOS010000261.1 GCF_019049755.1 Rahnella perminowiae | reverse complement strand
TTTCTAAATTTGGCTCCTCTGACTGGGATCGCCTTTGCCAGTAACTGGCTAATAAGTAAGCTAAACCTGAATTCCTATCCTGTCAAGACCACCAGAATGACCACCTTGAATGAAAGCAGTTTTATGTACGTCGTGTTTTCTGATTAAGATGCTAGGTGAGTATATGTTTAACTCCGCTAGGGCGTTTAGCCGTAGATAGGCCATTAGCGCTCAGGAAATCGAATATAACCTTCTACAGGTACACTGAGGTTATCCAGCTTTTCTCCGTTCGCTTCTTGTGAAATGTACCAAAACGTGTAAAAGGTTCACTACTGGGAGAGGCTATGTGTACATCCGTAGTGAGGTGGTTGAAAATAGGTTTATCTAGGCTTGCAATTGTGCATAGGCGCGCTAGATAAGCGGCAGTTACACCTCTGTGATGATCCTCGCCACATATTTTTCCATAAGTCGAAAAATTAGTATTATTTTATCATTTGTATCCTGCATTCTGCGCATAAAACTATGTATTCAAGGATCCCGAATAATATGACTAACTGTGTCGATATTCTCCTTTATGTTGCCTTAAGTGAAGAAGCTGATTCGGTGCTTGAAGTACTCGGAAACCAATTTCAACCGAAGGAGCTAGATTATGCAAACCTTACCTCTTTCTTCGGAACTCTTCCTGGCCCCAGCCCAGATCGTGATTTCAAAGTGGCAATGGTTCCTGCCGGAAAGATGGGTAACACCCACTCAGCTTCAGTGGTTTCACTCTTAATCGCAAAATTTAAACCTGTGGATGTGGTTGTGATCGGGATCGCTGGATCACTTTCTAACGATATGGAGCCGGGAGATGTTTTTATTCCCGACAGCATAAACGAGTACCTTGCGAATTCAGCCGCCTATGGTGAAGGGGATGATTGGAAATTCCAAATTTCTACAAACCGTTTTCAGACCTCTCGGCGGTTACTGAACCGCTTTCAGGTCTTTGCGCTTACGAAAAAAAACCAATATCAATCCTGGCAGGACAGCACATACAAAATAAGATCCGCCTTGATATCAGCAGAGACCGATACAGCACTTAAGAGCGCAGGCTTAGCAATGCGCGGAGTTTGCAAACTCTATGCGGGCAATGATCTAAATCTAGCTAGTGGTCCGGCTGTGGGGAAAGGCAAGGCTTTCACAGAATGGATCAAACGAGAAGTGGATCGAAAGGCTGCGGCTGTTGAGATGGAGACTGCAGGGGTTTACGATGCCGCACTAGTTCCAACGCCAGCACCTAGAACTATTGCGATCCGTGGCATCTCTGATTATGCCGATGCGCGTAAGGAGAAGATTGAGACAACAGCCGAAGGTATGTTTCGAGAGCTGTCTGCCAAAAACGCTGTTTCGCTATTTGTACATGCGGTGAAAGCTGGGCTATTTGAAGCCGAGGATTCTAATGCGGTTACCTCCAGTGTAGTATCCGACACCGAACGTCTAGGCTCATGGGCAAGGTCAGTTTTTGTTATAGGGGGAGAAACAGGTGAAACTGCCGATGTAGACGCTGAACGTCCTCGACTGCACCGGGCGTCTTTGAAATTAGGCGCCGCTTTGGCTCGAGGGGGGGCTGATCTTATCGTCTGTAGCCCATTTCCTGACTCGGCAGACTACTATGTTGCTATGGGTTATTCTGATGAAAATTCTGGTGGGATCATTCATTTTCACAGCCCCATTCATCAGAAAATTGAGGATAAACGGGCTCTTTTCAGAAAATTACATGGCAAGCCTAATTTGACAGTCCTGGACTGGAACTATCCCACTCCGGAAACGGATACCACTGAATCTTGGTCACAAGCTTGGCTACTTGCCCAACTCCAGGCTCTCGAAAAAGCAGATGTTGTTGTCGCCCTCGGCGGTAAAATGTCTAAGAACGCGAGTACGTTACTCCATTTGGCCGAGGCGAAAAGCTTACCAATCATTCCATTTGCTTTCTTGGGTGGAGCGGCAAGCCGCGCTTATCAACGACGGAGTTGGGCGGACCTCAACCCCGGCTTTGACGCATCTATTCTTGATAGTGAGGATAAGGTTGAGCAGGTCGTAGCAATAGCTAACCGTTTGGTTAGTGATCGAGTCAAGCGATCAATAGCTAGCGGTGATCGGCCTAAATCTATTTTTATCAGCGTTGCGAGGCAAGACGCTGACATGGGTGCAGCTCTGGAAGGGGTACTAAAGAATCATGGGATTGAGGCCGTTTTGGGTGATAATGAGATAGATTCGAGCCAAATGATCACTGCCACGATAGAGAACGCTCTTCGTCGCAGTGACATCGTTGCAGTACTCTGGAGTCGATCATATGCTCAAAGCCCTTGGTGTTACGACGAACTAGCTCTTGCTCTCAGCTTGGAAGCACTTGGTAAGATGAAGGTCTGGTTGTTTAATTTGGATGATTCATCAATCGTACCTACTTCAGCTCGAAAGTTCCCTGCTATTTCGGTGCGAAATATTGGAGGGCTTCAAAGATCTATAGAAGACCTCTTATCTTAGCTTTTCTAGTTTGTCGTCAATCATTTCAACCATATGGATTTCAGTACATTTTCCGCACATAGCATCAGGGTCTAAGAATATGCTCGTGACACTTATGAGGAACTTCTCAGATCAGTAAACAGGCATGACTTACTGAGAACCCTTCGTTGTCGATAATGGACTTTTGGTAAAATGTATGCGAGAGAAAGAAAGCAGCAAATGTAGTTGCTAACCGGTCGAAGATTATACTGTCCAGATTCGCCACCGGATTGTTTTCTCGGAGTTTCTGAGGTGTGGCATGACGTAGTGTGTTGCATATATGTTGCCGAATACGAGTCGGCAATTTCAGTATTTCTTTATTTTCAAAAGTTTTCTGCAGAGCGCTGTTGTGATAGTTTGCGTAAGCAATTCATTGATACCATTACGCTATTCTAATTTATAAGGCAAAGTTGCATCAGGATAGGCATCTAAGCCAAGTAGGGATTCTTCTCAATCTTGAGATACCAAAAATGTGAACCGCCTGAATTAACCCAAATGTACAGATCTTGGGGATTG
>NZ_JAFMOS010000262.1 GCF_019049755.1 Rahnella perminowiae | reverse complement strand
GAAGGTTGCATTACGTGGGGTACGCGGGAACGGGATCACGTCACGCACGTTTTGAACACCGGTCACATAGGCGACTAAACGTTCAAAACCGAGGCCGAAACCTGAATGCGGAACAGTACCGTAGCGACGAAGATCGCGATACCACCAGTAATCTTCTTTATTCAGTCCCATTTCAGCCATACGGGCGTCCAGAACATCCAGACGTTCTTCACGCTGAGAGCCACCAATAATCTCGCCGATGCCCGGAGCCAGAACATCCATTGCTGCGACGGTTTTACCATCTTCATTCATACGCATATAAAAAGCTTTAATATCTTTCGGATAGTTTTTAACCACTACCGGCGCTTTGAAATACTGTTCTGCAAGATAACGTTCATGCTCAGAAGAAAGATCGACGCCCCATGAAACCGGGTTTTCGAATTTCTGACCACAATTCATTAATATTTCTACTGCGTCGGTATAGTCCACCTGGGCGAAATCGGATGTTACAAATCGCTCCAGGCGCGCAACAGCATCTTTGTCTACACGGTCAGCGAAAAAGGCCATATCATCTGCACGTTCGTCTAAAACGGCTTTGAAAACATATTTAAGCATATTTTCGGCCAGTGCTGCGATGTCATCCAACGTGGCAAATGCGACTTCCGGTTCTACCATCCAGAATTCCGCAAGGTGACGGCTGGTGTTAGAGTTTTCTGCACGGAAAGTCGGACCGAAGGTATAAACTTTTGACAGCGCACAGGCATAAGTTTCGCCGTTCAGCTGGCCGGACACCGTCAGGAATGCTTCTTTGCCGAAGAAATCTTCGCTGAAGTCAATTTCGCCTTTGTCGGTACGCGGCAGGTTTTGCAAGTCCAGGGTGGATACGCGGAACATCTCACCTGCACCTTCGGTATCGGAGGCTGTGATCAGCGGTGTGGATACCCAGAAATAACCGTTTTCATGATAGAAACGGTGAATGGCCTGGGAGAGGGTGTTGCGCACACGGGCAACAGCACCGATCAGGTTGGTGCGCGGGCGAAGGTGAGCCACTTCACGCAGGTATTCGATGCTGTGGCGTTTTGCCGCCATCGGATAAGTATCAGGGTCATCCACCCAGCCAACAACTTTGACGTTCGTTGCCTGCAGCTCAAAACTCTGGCCTTCGCCAGGTGAGGCGACAACAGTACCGGTCACTTCTACTGAACAACCCGTCGTCAGACGTAATACATCTTCCTGATAATTGGGCAGAGAATTATTGATGACGGCCTGTAAAGGATTAAAGCAGGAGCCGTCATAAACGGCGACGAATGAGATACCAGCTTTAGAATCTCTCCGGGTACGTACCCAACCGCGTACGGTGACTTCACTGTCAACCGCAGCACGGCCTTGCAGTACGTCGACTACAGGCACAACGCTCATAGATTTCTCTCTTTCTTTATATATGTTGGCTAAGAAATATTGGACACCCTGTAAATAGGGATTTTGCTATGTTACTTAGGCTTTCTCAGGACACAAGCAGAAATCGTCGTCAGCGGCCAAGAATTGTGGCGCAAATGCAGGGAACGGGGGCAAATATTGAGAGGGTGAATAAAAGCCGAGCAGAATTAGATCGCAACTATATAAAGGAAAGAAATCCGAATAAAGCGCCGGATGCATTTCCGGCACTTTAGGGAGAGTCAGGAAGCTTTTTTCACCAGCGGCAGATCGAAAGCTTTACGCAGGGCCTGAACAAAAGCTTTATCCTGACACATTGTTTTGCCCGGGCTGTCCGAAAGTTTCGCGACAGGTTTGCCATTGCACTGCACCAGCTTAATGACAATATTCAGCGGCTTCACGTCCGGAATATTACATGTCAGGCGCGTACCAATTCCGAATATCAGATTCACCCGTTGATGGAAATGGCGATACAGATGTAACGCTTTGTCCAGATCAAGATTGTCGGAGAACACCAGCGTTTTGGTCATCGGGTCGATATCCAGAGACTGATAATGCGCTATCGCTTTTTCGCCCCATTCAAACGGATCCCCGGAATCATGGCGCAGCCCCTGGTAGGCATGAGCGAATTTGCTGCCGAAATCACGCAGGAAAGCATCCATCGTTATGCAGTCGGTGAGGGCAACTCCCAGTTGATCCGGATATTCATCCAGCCAGGCCTGCAACGCCGCACGCTGGCTGTTAGCCAGCACCGGGCTGATTTGCTGATGCGCCTGGAACCATTCATGAGCTTGTGTGCCGACCGGTGTCAGCTGCAATTTATGTGCTAAATCGTAGTTACTGGTGCCGACCAGATAAGGGAATTCATTTTTCAGCGTGCTGACGATGGCTTCCTGAACGTCACCGGAAAAACGTCGACGCGTGCCAAAATCCATCAGACGGAACGCGCGGAGATCAATATCGGCAGCCTGTTGTTTAAAACTGGCGAGGTTTTTACGCAACTGATCCACCGCCATTTGCGCTGTTACGTGTGGTGAGCGCTGGCGATGGACAACTTCACTGATGACCGCGAGCAGCGGCACTTCCCACATGATCACTTCACGCCACGGGCCCTCGATGCGCACATGTAAATGTCCGTTGCGATCGGAAACCATGACATGTTCAGGATTGTAGCGGAAGATTTTCAGCCAGTTCAGGTAATCCTGCGTGAAGAAAGGCAGACCTGAAAGGTAGGTGAACTCGTCGTCCGTCAGCGCCAGCTGACTCATCATCTGAATTTGCTGGCGGATCTCGCTGGCGTATTCGCCCAGCAGTTCATCACCACGACAACGGAACTCGGCCACGACGCTGATGTTGCGGTAGCGATGGTAGACTGCTTGCTGCATATGAAGCTTGTAGGCATCGGTATCTAACAGCGAAGTCAAAATCGGGGAGGCGTATGAAGTCATAGCGCGTTTACAGCATCCTCGTCAGAAACTGAGTGTTTGAACACAAACAACCGTTCCGTAAAAAAAACGTTCGGGATAAAACAGCAAAGTCTGTGAAGTATACCGTATTATCCCGTCAAAGAACCCTCATCACATCATAATTGTCAGGGACTGGTCGAGGCCTAAATGTGCTTAACCATAGGTAATATGGGCAATCTGGCGA